>JAFUUG010000123.1 GCA_017483905.1 Bacillota bacterium | reverse complement strand
AAGATTGACTTTGAACCAAAGGAAAGCGGTATAAGTGCAGGCATCACCTGCTATTATTCAACAGCGACCTATGTACGCTGCGGTATATCATACCAAGACGGCAAATGTATAGAACTTGTAATAAACAGAAACAAAGGCGAAGAAGTGATTGCAAGAGCAGATGATATAAAAAGCGGAGAACTGTATCTGTGTGTAAAAGTAAGAAATTTAACAAGAACGTTTTATTATAGCTATGACAACAAAGAATGGTTTCTTATCGGTACTCTTGAAAACTGTATATATCTGTGTGATGAGGGTGTACCGGAAGACCGCAAACGTCATACAGGCACGCTCACAGGTATCTATGCGATCTCCGATGCTCCCGAGAAGCATATATCTGCGGATTTTGATTTTTTTGACTATTCCAATGTATCTTTATAACAGCACGCCTCAAAGCAGTTATACTGGTGAGCAAAATAAATTTGCTCACTCAGTATAACTTTATGTACACGGCTGCGATAAAGTAAATAGCCGCTTTGCGGCACGCAGCCGGCACACTCGAAATCGGAAATATTTTCCGATTTCGAGTATAATATGAAACGACATTCATTAATGACGTTTAGTATGATCATAATACTTCTTGTAACAAAATCGGAAAAATATCATATAATGATATATAGATATCCGAAGGAGCAAAGCAGATGTATTATAATATAAAAAATTTTGACAGTAATGTTTACGAACTGTTTAAAGGACAAAACATCGAATCAATACAAAAAAAATTTTTTACCGACCATCAGCCTGCAAACATAAGCGATCCCGATGAAAAAAATATAAAAGCATCAAACACATCTTATGATAAAGAACTGATGTATGAATTATATTCCGAAATAAATAAAAGATTACTCCCTTATGTTCTTGATATTATTGAGGAATATAAGTACGACGGAAGTCCGATATACCGTGAAGACGGCATTGACAGAGAAACACTTGCTCAGATGGTGGATAAAGTAATAGAAAGATCGCAGAGCGACATCGATGCAGTTGAAGAAATAATGCTCGAAAATGTAAATGCCGCCTCGTATGCCGACAAATGGGAGAAAAACGATCTTCTTAAATCCCTTGTAGCAACGATGCTTCTTGCAGACATATATATGAAATAAATAAAAAATGACTGCCTTTCGGCAGTCATTTTTTATTTATTTCTTTTTTCAAGTACAGTGTTTATTCTCTTTACAGGATCAATAAGGTCGCTTATCGTCTTGTCATAATTAAGCGTATCTATAATGATTGCAAGATATTTTGACATATCTACGGAAGCATACCATTTTCTTTCAAGTAATTCAGGCTTTCTGTAAGTAAGATTAGTAGTAAATATCTTTTCAATATATCCCTTTTCATACGCTTCATCAAATTTTGAAAGTCCGTCTACAAACAATCCGAATGTAATAAAAGCATATATCTTATTTGCACCTTTTTCTTTAAGCTTCTTCGATACATCTATAAGCGATTCTCCCGATGCTATCATATCATCTACTATTATTATATCCTTGCCCTGTACATTATCTCCAAGGAAATCATGACTTACAATAGGATTTCGACCATTTACGATCTTTGAGTAATCTCTTCTCTTATAGAACATACCAAGATCAAGCCCAAGCACCGATGAATAGTAGATGCACCTGTTCATACCGCCCTCATCGGGAGAGCATACCATAAGATGCTCCTTATCTATCTCAATATCGGGATAATTCTTCAGAAGTGCCTTTATCATCTGATAATAAGCCTGTACATTTTCAAATCCGTTAAGCGGAATAGCATTCTGAACTCTCGGATCGTGTGCATCAAATGTTATTATATCATCAACACCCATAGCAACAAGTTCTTTAAGTGCAAGTGCGCAGTCAAGGGATTCTCTCGCCGTTCTCTTATGCTGACGTGATTCATAGAGCATAGGCATGATCACAGTTATTCTTCTTGCCTTACCCTCTATTGCCCCTATCACACGTTTAAGATCCTGATAATGATCATCAGGACTCATAGGCACTTCTTTATTGTACATCTTGTATGTAACTCCATAATTAAATACATCACATATAATGTAAATATCAAAACCTCTTACCGACTGATAAACAACACCCTTGCCCTCACCGGAATTAAATCTCGGGCAAGCTGTTTTAACTATAAAAGTTTCTATCTCGTTATCATACTTTTCATTATGCCAGCTTACAAGATACTTGTCTATTGCCGCCGATATTTCCTCGCAGCCCTTCATACTTATTATACCGAGTTTACCGACAGGCCATTTAGGTGCTCTAACTGCTTCCATTGTACTCCTCCTGTTATTTCGTCATAGATTTACATTTTTCACATATATTATAACACCTTTTTCAGATTTTTCAAGTACCAATGAAAAATAATTTTAAAGAACCACCGATCAATGGGGCAGAAAAAATCTGTAGCTCCTTAATAGTCCGTATCACAATAATTTTGAAAATTCCACAATCTTATCCACAGCATTTTCATACCCGAATTTTGCCGTATTTATTATGAGGTCATAGTTTTTAACATTATCCCATACATTGCCCGTATAATACTCATAGTAAGCCGCTCTCTTCTTATCCATCTTTTTAAGTGCAGCCTCCGTATCTTTCACCTGTTCAGCCTTTTCCGGATAAACCTTTTTAAATCTCTCTATCCTCTTATCCATATCAGCCCAGAGATAAACTCTCAGTAATCTTTTTTCTTCCCTCAGTATATAATCGGAGCATCGCCCCACTATAACGCATGATTTTTCCTTTGAAAGTTCCTTTATTGCCTTAGACTGTATCCCGAAGAGCTTGTCATTCGTCAATACATCATCATTCGGAAAGAAAAAGGAATTTGAATAATATGACCCCATCACAATAGAATATAAAAAGCTGTTTGAAGGCTTTTCATCAGCCATTTCAAATATATCCTCGCTAAGTCCGCTCTCCTTTGCCGCTCTGCCTATCAATTCTTTGTCATAACACTCTATGCCGAGTTTTTCTGCCACTTTTCTGCCTATTTCAAGACCACCGCTGCAAAATTGTCTTCCTATCGTTATTATCAGATTATCACTCATCTCATCAACCTCCGACCTTGTCATCTTTTTCATTTTCTTTTTTTATTCTTTCGTTCATTTCATCAATATATTCCGTTATTTTTCCTATAGTTTCAAATAATTCCTTCTTGTTTTTTTCAAGCATATCAGCACCTCTTATACCGTTACGGATATTTTTCCGTCATATTCGTTTATTCTGTCCCGTGCCTCATTTTTATCGTACAGTCTTTTTTCTTCATCTTTTTCAAATATCATCTCTCCTACCTTAGTTCCTATCTCCTCCAGCATATTCTTCAATTCATCACTGTACCTGCTTAAATATTCACTCCCGCCTTCGATATCCGAACTTATCCTTATATTCGTTTCTCCGTTCTTTATACCGAGATATGCACCTACATTTCCCAGTTCACTTGTTCTCAGTCCGATAAGCACATTTATATCATCATTTTCCCTGAGTGCATTACCGTTTAATATAAACATATTCAGATTTGTTATTTCTCCGCTCTTCAATTTTATCGGTATCCTCATCTTCTCGCCGTCATTGTATTCCTGCATAAAATCCACCGACATTTTTGTTTTGGCAGCCTGCTTCAATATAAGATTGATATTTTCGATGTTTTCGTCTCTCATGACCTCATCTTCAATATCCTCTATCTCATCTTTTATCTCCTGAGCATATTCCCCGGAATATCCCGACAAATCGGAGTCTGATATACTTTTTCCGAGTTCATATCCTCTCTTTTCAAGTATCTTTCTCAGATCTTCTATTCGGCTCTTTGCACTGTCCCTCATTATTTCGGAGATATTTTCGGCATTATTCACAGTAAGCGGTATATCATTTTCTTTAAGCCAGCCTATAATATCTTCTCCGACATTTTTAAGCTGCGCCGTTCTCTCTTTTATCTCCTGCTTTTCCGCCTGTGAATAGAAAACTTTATTCTCATCATCAAGCTCATTCGTTATTTCTTCCATGCTAATTGAAAAAATATCTTTTTCACTCATAAGCCTGCTCATATTTTCAGGACTTGCCTTTTCGGTCATCTTATCCGCAATATTTTCCTCGTAGCTTTTCCCCCGTATCAATGCCGCATTTATTACACTTCTTATACTGTTTTGTGCCGCACTTATATTTTCACTCATTCCGTCTGCTTTCTTGTCAAATCCTCTGCCGCTTTTAATTCTCTCAAAATTCTTTTCAGCCTCCATAAGATTTCCGAGAGTCATTTTTTTATCCTGCTTTATATTCGCCCCTATTGCCGCCGCACCAAATCTGTCTATTATATTAAGCATTCTGTACACGGCGGTAACAGCAGTCCTATCTTCCTCATTCAGCTTACCCGTTTCCTGTGCCTCAAGCATATACTGAGCTATCTTATCCCTGTTTGTCTGACCGTATTTTTCCTTATGTTTTTCAATGTAGTCAAGCAGTTCATTCAGATTGGCATTCATCACATCAATTCCGTCTTTTAGCATAGAACAAGCTATTTTCGGATGAAGTTCATCATAGATTCTCGTTATCTTCATATCTGTATTTTTAACTTCCGTGATATTATCAATATTTATTTCCATATCATTTCTTGATAATATCTTGCTTGCCCTTATATTTTCTTCATTGCTCTCTATTCCGAGTTCATTGAGAAATTCTCCGAATTTATCGGCAACCGAAGAAAACTTATCTCCGTATTTCTCACTTACCGCGGTACTCATAATTTCAAGTGTTTCTGTCACACGGCTGTTTTTTACCGCATTACCTATTCCTTCTATACTGAATTGATATTTGCCGTTTATCACATCGCTTACAGCACTGTATTCCACTACAGGTTTAAGAAGAGGAAGTGTATTATTCAATTCTTTTATACTTTCTACATTCTTTTCATTTGCCTGTGCACCAAACAATTTAAGGTCATTTCTTATAAGTTCTTCTTCTGTCTTTTTTAATTGTTCTATAGCTCTTTCTATCGGCTGCGTATTAATATCTATTCCCTTTGACGCAAGTCTTAAAGCCGCCTCTTTCGTCATAAGAAGCTGTATTTGTGCAAGCTGCCTTTTAAATGACACTTCATTCTTATCGAGTGTAATCGTTTCGGCGGTATAAGTATTTTCGCTTTCATTTACGATCGCATCAAAGCTTGTGTCGCCGTTTGCAACGATATTTCTTATGTTTCTGTCCGTTATTTTCCCTATTGCATTTGCGACATTTTCATATTTTTTATAAAGCAGCGAAAAATTGTCGGAATCATACTCAATAGATGCACTGTCGGCACTTTCGCCGCTTTTTATCTTGTCACATATATTTTTAAGCACTTTGTCCCTGTCTATATTTTCAAGGTCTTTCAGAAGTTCATACCTCTTAAAGCTTTTTTCATTTACCGCAACATCGTTTTCTATCATTGTTTTCGCAATGTCTATATTCTCTTTGCTGTCCTCATATCCCATATCATCAAGTATCTTAACTACTTGTCCGCTTAATTGCTCCCAATCTTTTTCACCGAGTTTTTCGCTCCTATTTTCGCCACCGTTAAATTTCTCAAAATAAACATCTTTTATCGTTATCTCTTTTTCTTTTTTTATGAGCCTCATTATTTAACTAACATCAAGTTTACCGCCTATCTGTCCCATAGTGAGCATTATATTTTCAATATCTCTTT
>JAFUUG010000122.1 GCA_017483905.1 Bacillota bacterium | reverse complement strand
TTAAATCAATACTATGTATTCTTCCGAAATATAATCAAGATGATTTATCCATGTTTTATTTTTGTATTCTTCTTCATCGTATAATGATGATGCCGCTGCATCAAGCATTGCCGCATATAAAAACTCATCAAAGTCCTTTCCGTAATATTCATAATCGGCTTCATCATGAAATAATCGTATAATAAAAGGCTCATTATCATTTTCATATACAAAACAGTATATATCCCCGCCCGCAGTAAAGGCAAACGGCACATAATTATACTTTGTATTGAGTGTAACATTTTCATATTCCTCGCCTAATTTTTTTATTTCATCAAACCAATTCAAATATTCCTCATAATCATCAGTCATAATAGGCTCGCAGTCTGCATTTATCATCATAAACGCAGATGGATCATTGATAAATTCATTCTTTCTCTCATCAAAAACATCTTTTCCGCATTCAGCCCATTCCATCGCACCGCTTTCACATATCTCATGAAATTTTTTCGGAAATTTAACGCAAAATTTCTTTTCAATATCATTATAAGTCATAATGTTCCCCTCTTTATAATTCTCTTATATATTCGGCAATTTCATCATGAAGTTCAATATAAGGTTTTTCCTTTAATGATTCTCCCGTGCTGATTTTCACAATATCAATTCTTCCGATTTTGTTATTGCCATATCCGTCCAATAATTCCTTAATGCGATAAATCACATCTGAAGTTACGGAATACAGTTCTTCTTCCCTTGAACCTGATACCGAATTATTACACATAGCAGCAGCGACACAAGTTTCCTGAATATCTTTTATCGCTTTCAAAAATTCGATTTGAAAATTATTCATATCTTTTCCTCAACACTTTAAAAAATAGTCCTTATTTCATTATCTCATAAAAAACCTTTTTCGCATTATCTTTCCTTATGCTGTTCCTTGCAAATCCCATATACAGCGTATTATCCTTTATATCAGGCACAAGTCCGATTATCTTTGAGTTATCCACCCTCACCGCATAAGCATATTTTTTCCCCTCGCTTATCTCATTGTCACATTCAAGTATTTTCCCCTGACTCTCGTATTTTTTTATTTCATCGTCACTCAAAAAGTTTTCAAGTTCCCCCACATATCCCGAATAAGCCATCGTCTTAAATGCTTCTTCCTCTCCTATCAGCACATCGAGGTCTTCACTCATATAAAGCATCTGAAATCTCTGGTCGCTTTCAACTCCCGCCATTACATTTCCCTCTATCTCATAGAAAGTATATACCGAAACAGCCTCATTTTTCTCCTTATCCGTCAGATTTTCCGTAAGAGTATCATTTATAAGCACTATCTTATTGTCGCTTAAAAATGTATGATAGAAACCAACTCCCGCATATACTTCGGGATTCGGAGCAATTACATAATGATATATCAGAGAAGCCGCAAATATGATCATAACGACCACTCCCGCAATATGCAGCTTGTAATATTCAAGTATATGATCGAGTTTTTCTTTTCCCGACATTTTCTTAAACATAACTTTTTCCATATCATCATCGTTTATGCTTTCCGCTGTGTCCTCAGGATCGGTCTCATTTGTATTTTCGCCATCTTTAATTTCATCATCCGTATTTTCATTTATGCTCTCATCAGCCATTTTTCTTTTCCTCCTCCACAAATACCGATGCAGCTTTTGTTATCCCTCTTATAAGCGAATCCTGAGCCGTTCCCCATGGTTCGTCCTTATACTTGTAGTCAAACTTGTTTATAAAATGTTCAAGCTCTCCCTCAAGCCTTTTCAGATTTTCCTTTTCTATCGGAATTATGATATTCATAAATTCCTCATACTCACTGCCTTTTAATTTTTTTGCGCCGAGGTCGGCAAGTTTTGAAAAATGTTCAAGACAAAATCCCTTTGACTCTTTCACAAATTCCCTTATCTCTTTTTTATTCTTCCATAAATAAAAGAATGTATCAAAATATCTTTCAAAAGTAACGTCTATCCTATTGCAAATATAGCAGGAATCTGTTATATTATCAAGGTATGAGCTTATTTTGTTTTTTTCGGTATTTTTTGAGAAAAAACCTTTTTTTTCGGCTTTTATCGGCTCTTTCATCATTTTTTCAAGCTGCCCGTTTATCTCTCCTATATGAGTATGCAGCATAAGAGCCAATCCAAGCCTGTTCTGCTTATCATACATCTTTTTATAGTGATCTTTGCAAAATCCCGTTTTATTTGTATCCATGCGAATATCATCTTCCATATACGACGGGCCGAGCATATAATCAACAGCATCACTTTCAAGCTTTTTATACATATTACAGAACGGACATTCTCCGCCCTCTCTGAATCCGTCTGTAACCGGTATCGAATATATTTGTTCTTTCATTTATATCGCCTGTCCTCTCTTAAATTTAGAAAAACAACACTGTTTTTTATTATACCATACTTTTTGATATATTTAAAGTAAAATTTTTAAGGAGCTGATCTTATGAAATATACATCATCAGAAAACAAAGTAATAATGACCGACCATGACAGTTTCAATATAAAAGAGATCCTTGAATGCGGACAATGTTTCCGCTTTACCTCCGTTTCTGATATGCACTATAAAATAATCGCATTCGGAAAAGTTCTTCATATTTGCCAAAAAGAAAACTCTGTTGAATTTTACCCCTGTACCGTTTCCGAATTTGAATCTGTATGGATAGACTACTTTGACCTTAAAACCGATTATTCCCTCATAAAAGAAACTTTAAGCAGCGACGAAATACTAAAAACCGCAATAGCCTACGCAGGAGGGATCAGACTTTTGAATCAGGATCCATGGGAATGTCTTATCTCTTTCATAATCTCACAAAATAACCGCATACCCATGATAAAACAGGTCATAAAAAATATTTCCGAAAAATACGGCACTCTATGTGAGGAAGAATACCTCTTCCCGACCCCATCCCAGCTCACCCTATGCGACATCGACTCTCTTATGCTCTGCAAGACGGGCTTTCGTGCAAGATATATAAGAGATGCCATAGATAAGATATCATCTTCCGAAGTAGACCTTTCATTATTCCCCGAAATGACTACCGAAGAAGCAAAGCAAAAACTCATCTCAATAAAGGGTGTCGGCGAAAAAGTTGCAGATTGTGTCCTGCTTTTTTCACTACGCCGTCGTGAAGTTTTTCCGACAGATGTATGGGTAAAGCGAGTAATGGAGCATTTTTATTTTGACGGAAAAGATACTCCGATAAAGGAAATACACTCCTTTTCAAAAGAAAAATGGGGCGAATATGCAGGTTATGCCCAGCAATATCTCTTTTATTATGCGAGAAGTCTGCAAATAGGAACAGACAAAAATTCAAAAATAAAAGAAAACAAAAGCAAATCAAAGAAAACAAACAAATAATTCTTATTTTTGCCCGATTTTGCCTTTTTTGGAAAGTTGCATAAATAAGTCCGTTATTCTAATATAATAACATAATTTAGCACTCAACTTAATCGAGTGCTAACAAAATAAAATTTATTGGGAGGTAATCAAATGAAACTTAAACCATTAGGTGAAAGAGTTGTTATAAAGCAGTTAGAAGCAGAGGAAAAAACAAAAGGCGGTATAATCCTTACAAGTTCTTCCAAGGAAAAACCACAGGAAGCGGAAGTTATCGCTGTAGGACCGGGAGCAACAGTTGACGGAAAGCTTGTTCCTCCTCAGGTAAAAGTCGGAGATAAAGTTATCTACTCTAAGTATGCAGGCACAGAAGTTAAGCTTGACGGAGAAGAATATATTGTAGTAAAAGAAAGCGATATTTTAGCTATCGTAGAATAATTAATATTATCGGGAGGCAGTAATCATGGCAAAAGAAATCAAATACGGCGTAGATGCAAGAAAAGCACTTGAAGCAGGTGTAAATCAGCTCGCCGATACAGTTAAAGTAACACTCGGACCAAAAGGACGTAATGTAGTTCTTGACAAAAAATTCGGTGCACCACTCATCACAAATGACGGTGTAACTATCGCAAAGGACATCGAACTTGAAGATGCTTTTGAAAATATGGGTGCACAGCTTGTTAAAGAAGTTGCGACAAAGACGAATGATGTAGCAGGTGACGGTACTACTACAGCTACAGTTCTTGCACAGGCAATGATACAGGAAGGTCTTAAAAATATCGCAGCAGGTGCAAACCCTATCATTTTAAGAAAAGGTATGGCAAAAGCTACAAATGCAGCTGTTGAAGCTATCAAAGGCATGAGCCAGAAAGTTGACGGAAAGAATCATATCGCAAAGGTAGCAGCTGTTTCAGCTTCCGATGAAGAAGTCGGCAATATGATAGCAGATGCTATGGAAAAAGTTTCTAATGACGGTGTTATCACTGTTGAAGAAAGTAAGACAATGGATACAGAGCTTGACCTTGTAGAAGGTATGCAGTTTGACAGAGGATATCTCTCTCCATATATGTCAACAGATATGGAAAAAATGGTTGCAGAGCTTGACAATGCCCGTATCCTCATCACAGATAAGAAGATTTCAAATATTCAGGACATTCTTCCTCTCCTTGAGCAAATTGTTCAGAGCGGAACAAAGCTTCTCATCATTGCAGAAGATATCGAAGGCGAAGCACTCACTACTCTTATCGTTAATAAATTAAGAGGTACATTCAACTGTGTAGCAGTCAAAGCCCCTGGATTTGGTGACAGAAGAAAAGCTATGCTTGAAGATATCGCTATCCTTACAGGTGGTACAGTAGTTTCAAGTGAACTCGGCTATGAGCTTAAAGAAACTACTATGGATATGCTCGGTACAGCTAAGACAGTTAAAGTAAACAAAGAAAACACTATCATCGTAGGCGGTGCAGGCGAAAAATCTCAGATCGACGCAAGAGTTGCACAGATAAGAGATCAGATCGAAACATCTACTTCCGATTTCGATAAAGAAAAATTACAGGAAAGACTTGCTAAACTTGCAGGCGGTGTAGCTGTTATCAAGGTCGGTGCAGCTACGGAAACAGAACTCAAAGAGAAGAAACTTCGTATGGAAGATGCCCTTGCAGCTACTAAGGCAGCTATTGAAGAAGGTATCATCAGTGGCGGCGGTTCTGCATATATCCACTGTATCCCTGCTGTTGAAAAAGTTGTTGCAGAGCTTTCAGGCGATGAAAAGACAGGTGCAGCTATCATTCTTAAAGCACTTGAAGCTCCTCTTCGTCAGATCGTTGCAAATGCAGGACTTGAGGGTTCTGTAGTTGTAGAAAAAGTTAAGAATACTGAAAACGGTTACGGTTTCAATGCTCTTACAGAAGAATATGTAAATATGGTAGACTGCGGTATCCTTGACCCTGCAAAAGTAACAAGAAGTGCATTACAGAACGCAAACAGCGTTGCAGCTACTCTTCTTACTACAGAAGCAGTTGTTGCAGACATTAAAGAACCTGAGCCTCCAATGCCTGCCGGTGGCGGAATGGGCGGCATGATGTAATTTATCAAATATACGGAAAGCAAAAGCTTTCCGTATATTTTTTTGAATTCTTATATTGGCATCACAGATAACTTGATATGAACTAAAACGAACGCAGTCTTACATAAAAAAAGGGATGTGACTCATAATTACTTCACAGCCCCTTTTTATTTTATTTTGGATTTACGTGTACCATACAATGTTTAACATTTTCAAAATTATTTTCTATACTCTCATGCACCGATTCGGCTATCCTGTGAGCCTCTTCCAGCGTCAGACTCTTATCCGCTCCTATTTCTATATCAACATATATCTTAGAGCCGAAAAGTCTTGTCTTTATCTCATCTATTTCGATTACTCCGCTTTGTGCCGCCGCAACTTCTCTCATTCTCCCGACCGTTTCCTCATCACATGATGTATCAACGAGCTTATCCGTTGCATCTTTAAATATATCATAGGCAGCTTTTACTATAAAAGCACTTATCACCACCGCAAAAACGCTGTCAAGTACAGGAAATCCAAGCATAGCACCGCCTATTCCTATCAAACTTCCGACCGAAGAAAGTGCATCCGAACGATGATGCCACGCATCTGCCATCAGTGACCCCGAATTTATTTTTATCGCAGTATGCTTTGTATAGTGATACATTGCTTCTTTCGTAAGAATAGACACTACAGCCGCTATAAGTGCGATACTCTCCGGAACAACAAGTTTTCCCCGATCTTCCGATATAATATTCTTTATACCCTCATATCCTATCCCTATGCCCGTTGCCAACAGAGTACCCGCCAATATTATCGACGCAATACATTCAAACCGCTCGTGACCGTATCTGTGGTCTTTGTCGTCTGAACGATTTGCAATATTTATCCCCGCTATCACTATAAATGTACTGAGAACATCGGAAACGGAATGAACGGCATCGGAGATCATCGCCGCAGAAGAACCTGTTATCCCCGCAAATAATTTAAACACCGATAAAACAACATTTGAAACTATACTGACAAATGAAACTCTTATAGCTGCCGCTTTTGTCTCAGCTTTATTCATATATCTCACCTCCGGATCATTGTATACATAGTATATTATATGAGATCTACAGTAAACGCCATCAAAAATATCATTTTACAGTAAACGATATTTTTTATCATTTACTATATATAAAAAACGCACCCATGGGAACTAACTCTTTAATTCCCACAGATGCGTTATATACATATCTGCTGCCCGAAAGCCCGACAAGCATTCGCAAGTCTGAATTGTGCTGTATAATATGCAGTACAAACTTATTGATTAAATTTTATCATAAAGTCATCTTTTTGTCAAGATTATTTTTTCTTTAATTTTTCGAGATAACTATATGTCGTTTCCGGAACGATCTTTATTATCTCATTAAAATTCCCCTCTTCGAGATATTTCCTTACCTGACTTGCACTTATCGGCTGACCGCCGTTTCTGAGCCTCTCTATTACCTCAAATTTTATTCCGTATGCAGGCAATATCTTTCTCATCGTATCGTTATATTGCTTTGTTACCTTGTCTATCGGCTCTTCCCCTGCAAAGCGAATACTTATTCCAAGTGCCGGAGCAATATGAGCCGCAAAAAGTTCAACATCGGAAGACGGATCTACGACCGTTGATGTAGGTGCATCTTTAGTAAAATATTCAGGGAAAGTGATCGTTGATATCATAAAGCTTCCGCTCGGCATTACACGAACATTCTTTATATGGCTCGTTCCCTGTTTTACAAGTTCAAAGCGATCTTTAAAACTAAACATTGACTTATCTTCTTCCACGACAAACACATATAATATATCGCATTTTCTCGAACATTCCTCAATAAGATACTGATGCCCCAGTGTAAACGGATTGCAATTCATAACTATTGCCCCCGATACACACTCATGCGATGGCTTGAATCTTTTAAGCTTTTCAATATATTTCCTGAATTTAGGATTATCCGCTATATCATTGCTTTCGTCAAAAGATTCCTCCGCAGCCACTTCCTCTTTCTTTTCAAACTCAGGTTCTGCCGGTTCAAAATGATGACGTACCGGTTTTACGTTTCCCGACGGTTTAAAAATAGGAATATCATCAGCCTCTGCCGCTGCATTTTTAAGTATATCCGAAACATCAAAATCATCGGAATTTTTAAATATCGGAACAGAATCGATGCTTTCATCTTCATGTATCTTGAATATATCATCGGAAAAAAGTTTTTGTTCTTTTTTTTCTTCTTCCGTCACCTTGAATATTCCCGTTTTCTTCGGTATACTTTCTGCTTTTTTTTCTTCATCGGTAACTTTGAATATACCAACGTGCTTTGGTGTATTTTCATTCTTTTCTTCTTCCGTCACCTTGAATATTCCCGTTTTCTTCGGTATACTTTCTATTTTTTCTTCTTCATCGGTAACTTTGAATATTCCAACGTGCTTTGGTGTATTTTCGTTCCTTTCTTCTTCCGTCACCTTGAATATTCCCGTTTTCTTCGGTATACTTTCTATTTTTTCTTCTTCATTGGTAACTTTAAATATTCCAACGTGCTTTGGTGTATTTTCGTTCCTTTCTTCTTCCGTCACCTTGAATATTCCTATATGTTCATTTATTCCCTCTGTACTCTGCTTCCTTACAGGTTCTTCATATATCGTTTCAACAGTTTCCTCCTGTTTTATCGGCGGAACTGCCGTAACTTTTTTCTTAGGCAGTGCACTTCCGACAGGGGAATCATCTATAGAAAAATATTCATCGCAGTCATTTGTGTCATTAAGCTTACTCTTTATATTTTCAAACATCGTTATCGCAATGGCATCGTTCACACGATGATTAAAATGTTCGGGAGTATCTATAAAGTATTCTCTGTTTCCTATTGCAAGATCACATATAAGCTGAGTCATATCGACAAAATCGACATTATTTTTCTCATAGGCACGGTAATAACGATAGAGAATAATTACTATATCCCCTTTTTTGAATTTTATCTTTCTTATCTTTTTATGTATCTCAACTTCTGCCTCTATACCGTAATTTACTACTTCATAATCGCTTGAAACGGAATTTATATATCTCTGCAAAAAACTTGCGATCGTATTTTTATCTTCCACAAAACGTCCCATCGCAACACATTTTCCGAATATATATATCGTATGCTTTGCATTATCGGGAGTATCTGTTGTGAGTCTGTTACCGTTTATTATATTATAAAAATCGGAGTTAAACGCACCGTATTTTTTTACTCCGTTTTTCTCTATAACGCTCGGACGTTTCAATATTCCCTGCAAATAACTCGGACTGTAAAATTCTCCGAAAAATTTCTTTATATCGTCTTCCCATTTTTTATCCGTATTCATCACTTCAAGTATTGGCTTACGCTTAAAGCAAGGAAATCCCTTGGAAAAAAGCAGATAATTAAGCCTTGCAAAATCGGGATAAAGGAATGTATATGTATCTACATTTTTCTCTTTCAGTTTAGGTATTATATCTACCGACAAGTCATAGCTCATTGCTATTTCCGAGCATATCGTATTGAGTTTGACGGCATTTATCTTTTTACCCTCTTTGAAAAAGTTTATATCGTTTTTCGGGCCGAAATACAGTACCGTTTCTATATTGAAATTAAAATACTTTATTATTTCATATATCTTGCATGATTTTGAAAACTTTATATCCTCAGCCGTTACCTGCTCCACAATAATAGAGCTGTTCTCTTTCAGCCGAGTTATAAGTGCATCGTAGAAATCACCCTGTCCGTATATAACTACAGTCTTATACCGAAAAGTGATAACATCATACAGATCGTTTATCATCTCTTCGCTGTATGGAATATTCTGCAAATTCCAGCGTGGGAATTCCGCATACGCAAGGTACCCCATAAACTGTGCCAGCAAGCACGATTCCTGACTCAATCCGTCAAAGAGTATACTTCTCATCTTATACTTGTTTGAGTCCGTATCAACAATAAGATTAACGTCTGTATACCTCAATATTATATTGATGCTTTCCCCCACATTATATTTTTCTATTACCTCTTCATCAAGGTTATCACCGTCGGTACAAATATAAAATTCTACCTCCGAACCTTCAAGTTTTGAAAGAATTTTTTCTGTCCACGAATTATAGCCCACAAAAACGATGGGAGAAAATCCCATAGAATAAATGAAATCAGAAAATACTTCATTATCAATATCCTTTATGATATTCCATGCTTTCGCAAATTCGGCTTCTTCATTGTAGAAACCGGGTTTTGTTGAGAGTTTGCCTTTTTTTGCGGAAGGATCGTTTTTGATATTTATTTCTTTCAGCATCATAAGACCAATCACCTACTGTCATACATCTGCCAAAATTTAAGCAAGCAGATTTTATATTTCATAGTCGGAAAATCTATCCGACTGTTTCTGTATTTACAGCAAACGACAAAAGCACTTGTACTTTGGGCGTTTGCTCACACCGACTGTGTACCGTAAAGTGGCTGTATTCTGCACACCGTCCAGGATGGGCAGCATGGCACAGCTGTGGTTTTGCAAAGCAAAACTGTTGACAATTATACAGTCGTGTGCATTCCCCGAAAGGTTATAGAAAACAACATTTTATGTTGTTTTCTATAATTATATCACAAAATCAATATAATGTAAATCTAAAAAAACTTTTATTTTCACCTACTGATTGACATTCTGTTCTTCTCCCGGACTGTTCATAGGCTCACTGCGTCTTTCAGGCACTATGACAACAGATTCCTCCACCTCTTCCTTTATTTCGGGCAATGCCCCCGTCTGAGGTTCGCTCTGAGGCGGCTGAACATTTTCATTTGGCGGCGGTGTCACATTTACGGGCTGATCCGTATTTGAATTTGCACTTACGCTCTGCTGTTCCTTCTTTTCTGTAGTTGTTTCCGTCGTTGCCTCTTCAGTAGTTGTTGTAGTATAATCATCTTTATTTATATTGTAGCATACAACAGGCATACTTCTTTCAATAAGATCGTATAACTGTGCCGCAACACCGAGCGGAAGATTTACGCAGCCGTGCGAGCCGTAGGTCAGGTATCTCCTTCCCCCGAAAGCACTCTGCCATGTCGCATCATGAAAACCTATATCATAATTGAACGGCATCCAGTATGCGACCTTTGTTTCGTAATTCTCACCCTTTAATGTAGCATTTCTCTCCTTATATGTCACGCTGTATGTTCCGGGCGGTGTTGCGTGTCCGTTAGTCGGATTTCCCGTTACTACATCAGATTCAAGCACGACCTGCCCGTTCTGCGTAAAGAACATCTTCTGATTTGAGAGATCGACTTCCGCATAAGTATTTCCTATCTCGTTATCTCCCCAGCCTACAGGCTTCTGATAATATACAGGCTCTTTCTTGCAGTCTTCGCCGGCTTTTATCGCCATTTCAAGACTGTTTACTTCTCCGTCGGCATTTATCCATCTTCCGTAGTCACCGCCCGATACAGTCACTGTATATCCGTATGCCGTCTTAAATTGCCTTGCTGCTCCCATAGTATTATATTTTGATGCAAGTTCTCCGGTGTATTCCCTCATTTTCGCTCCATCAAGGAATACATCAAAATCATCACTTACGCATATCCATTCATGAAGAAGCTGCGTATCGAGTACTTCTTCATTCGGTCCCATATCATATTCTATCGTTACATCATTATATCTGTTCATTTCCTCACAGGCTGCGATTATCTTTTCCTCATCGGCATAGTGAGTCGGTGCAAGATAATATTCTTCCGCATTTATATCCGTATGGAAATTATCAATACTGTTTTTTATCTCCTGTACAAATTTTTCCTTGTCCAGTGTATTTCCGAGTACTTCCTCTTTGATAACAAATTTTTCCTGTTTATCATCATATTCTATTTTTGCATCTTCCGGAGCAATAACCTTTTTTTCATCAAAGCAACCGAGTGAATTTATCTTTTTATCAAACAATTCCTCATCGTAGTTCATCATTGTATCAACATTGTAGCTGTTATCCGAAAATGACCTGAAAAGCCAGAATTCCGTTTCCTGTGACGATATTATCTTATCAAAGCTGTCATCAAAAACAGGTTTCAGCTCTATATCTTTTGAAGTTATTATCTCCTTTGAGTTATCTCTCTCATTTATGGTTAATCTGTACTGCGAAACCTCATTTCTGATATAGTCTTTTATGTTTTCAGTGCTTTGTCCCGAGCAGTTTATCCCGTTTATTTCTGTCCCGAAGAAAAAATGATCCTTGAAATACAGCGTAAGGTCAACATATGCCACCACCGCTATGACAATCAAAAGCAGTGCTATGACAGATACCGTAATCAACGCTTTCTTTTTGCTTAATATGACATTTTTTGATATAGTTGCCATTATCGCTCTCTCCTAAAAACAATATTATTAATATAATATCACACCGCTAATAATAATTCAATCCTTTATTTGTTTTGAAATTATATTGTAATTTTTCCATAATCTTGTTATAATATTATAAATAGAATGTTTAAGGAGTTTTTTTAATGGAATCAAACAGAAGAGAAAAAATCAGAAATTTCAGTATAATAGCACATATCGACCATGGCAAGTCTACCCTTGCGGACAGACTTATACAAGGTACGGGACTTCTGACCGACCGGGAGATGCAGGAGCAGGTGCTTGATAATATGGATCTTGAAAGAGAGCGAGGCATCACCATAAAATCTCAGGCAGTCAGACTTATATATAAAGCAGATGACGGAGAAGAATACACCCTCAATCTCATAGACACTCCGGGACACGTCGATTTCAATTATGAAGTTTCCAGAAGTCTTGCCGCCTGCGACGGAGCCGTTCTCGTAGTAGATGCCGCACAGGGCATAGAGGCACAGACTCTTGCCAATGTTTATCTTGCCCTTGATAACGATCTTGAAGTCATTCCCGTTATAAACAAGATAGACCTTCCAAGTGCCGACCCCGAAAGAGTAAAAAAGGAAATAGAAGATATAATCGGTCTTGATGCCTCCGATGCCCCTCTCATTTCGGCAAAAGCAGGCATTAACATAGAAGATGTATTCAAAAAGATAATCTCCTGTGTTCCCTCTCCGAAGGGAGATGAAAATGCTCCTCTCAAAGCGCTGATATTCGATAGTTTTTATGATGCCTATAAGGGTGTTATCGTCTTTATGCGTGTCTTTGACGGAACGGTAAAAAAAGGTGACAAAGTTCGTTTTATGGCAACAAACAAGGAATTTGACGTTGTTGAGATAGGTGTATTCGGTCCCGGAAGATTTATCCCAACAGACGAGCTTTCCGCAGGCGATGTCGGGTATCTTACCGCCAGCATAAAGAATGTTCGCGATACACGGATAGGCGATACCGTAACTCTTGCAAATAACCCCGTAAAAGAAGTTCTTCCGGGCTATAAAAAAGTAAATCCGATGGTCTACTGCGGCATTTTCCCCGCCGACGGTTCAAAATACCCCGATTTGCGTGATGCACTTGAAAAACTTCAGTTAAACGATGCCTCTCTCGTATTTGAACCGGAAACTTCCGTTGCACTCGGTTTCGGTTTCAGATGTGGTTTTCTCGGTCTTCTCCACCTTGAGATAATACAGGAAAGGCTTGACAGAGAATACAATATCGACATTGTGACGACCGCTCCGAGCGTTATCTACAAGGTATTTATGACAAACGGCGAAGTAATACAGCTTTCAAATCCTACCGATCTTCCCGACCCTACCGTTATCGAACACATGGAAGAGCCTATCGTAAAGGCGGAGGTCATTCTTCCGAGCGAATATATCGGCACAGTTATGGAGCTTTGCACCCAAAGACGAGGCGAATATATCGGAATGGAATATCTTGAAGAAACAAGAGCCGTTATCACATACCATCTTCCTCTCAACGAGATAATATATGATTTTTTTGATGTTCTCAAATCAAGAACAAGAGGCTACGCATCATTCGATTACGAACTTATAGGTTATAAACCATCTAAACTTGTAAAACTCGATATGCTTGTAAACAGAGAAGCCGTCGATGCACTTTCATTTATAGTCCATGAAGATTCCGCAGCCGAGAAAGGCAGGAAAATGGCTGAAAAACTCAAAAAAGAGATACCAAGACATTTATTTGAAATACCTATTCAGGCAGCTATCGGAAATAAGATAATCGCAAGAGAAAATATAAGTGCCATGAGAAAGGACGTTCTTGCAAAATGCTATGGCGGTGATATAACCCGTAAGAGAAAACTTCTCGAAAAGCAAAAGGAAGGTAAAAAGAAAATGCGTCAGATAGGAAGCGTCGAAGTACCGCAGGCAGCATTTATGAGCGTACTTAAACTCAATGAGGAATAATTATGACATTATCCGTATATATCCACATTCCGTTTTGCAGATCAAAATGTAATTACTGCGATTTTACCTCATTTGCACACAGAGAAGATAAATACAAAGACTATAAAACCGAGCTTATCAAGGAAATAAATGAGTTTAACAATGAAAGAAACTATACCGTAACTTCAATATTTATCGGCGGCGGCACACCTTCTGTGCTGCCGGCATCTTACATAGAAGAGATACTCGAAGCCGTTTATAAAAAATTCAATATGGCAGATAATGCCGAAATCACCATCGAAGCCAATCCCGAAAGCATAACAGCAGAAAAAGCCTTTGTTTACAAAAACATCGGTATCAACAGAGTAAGCATGGGGCTACAGGCA
>JAFUUG010000121.1 GCA_017483905.1 Bacillota bacterium | reverse complement strand
TGTGCAGGCTGTCGTTTTTTTAATTTATACAATGTTTTTTGATGAAGAAAGGAGAGCAAGATAATGAGAGCTTTAATAAGCGTTTCTGACAAAACAGGTATTGTTGAATTTGCAAAAAAACTTAATGAACTAAACATTGAGATAATATCTACAGGCGGTACATACAAGGCGATAAAAGAGGCGGGCATTCCTGTCACAGGTATATCGGAGGTGACGGGATTTCCGGAATGTCTTGACGGAAGAGTTAAAACACTTCATCCTAATATCCATGCCGGTCTTCTTGCAATGAGAAGCAACGAAGAACACATGAAGCAGCTTAAAGAACTGAATATTGATACGATAGATATGGTAGTGGTAAACCATTATCCTTTCAAGGAAACGATCTTAAAGGAGGGCACTACTCTTGATGTTGCGATAGAAAATATAGATATAGGCGGTCCTACGATGCTCAGGGCGGCAGCTAAGAATTATCAGGACGTTTCGGTCATAATAGACCCTAAAGATTATGACAGGGTGATAGGTGAATTAAAGGCAAATAACAAGGTATGCAAAGAAACGAACTTCTATCTTGCGGCTAAAGTGTTTGCTCATACTGCAAACTATGATACGATGATAGCAAATTATTTAAGAGATAAGGCAGGTATAGAGAAATATCCCGAAACGATCAGCATGACATTTGAAAAAGTACAGGATATGAGATACGGCGAAAATCCACATCAGAAAGCTGCTTTCTATAAGGAGATAGGAAACAACAGCGGTATGCTTACCGGTATAAGACAGTTACACGGCAAAGAGCTTTCGTTTAATAATATAAACGATACTCACGGTGCATTGGAACTCTTAAAGGAATATGACGAGCCTACTATCGTTGCCTGCAAGCACTCCAATCCCTGCGGCGTTGCAAGTGCCGATAATATCCATGACGCTTATGTAAAGGCCTATAATACAGACCCTGTATCTATATTCGGAGGTATAGTCGTTGCAAACAGAACGATAGATAAGGAAACTGCGGAAGAGATAAGCAAGATATTCCTTGAGATAGTGCTTGCGCCTAAATTTACCGAAGAGGCTCTTGAAGTGCTTACCAAAAAGAAGAATATCAGACTTCTCGAACTTGACGATATAGATAAGAAACAGCCTGAAAGTGCTTATGACATAAAGAAAGTTTCGGGCGGTATACTTATACAGGATATTGACAATGAGCTCCTGCATGAGGAAGATCTTAAAGT
The DNA here is from genome assembly GCA_017483905.1 of Bacillota bacterium. Classification (GTDB taxonomy): domain Bacteria; phylum Bacillota; class Clostridia; order Lachnospirales; family CAG-274; genus RGIG4831. Next base: position 496 of record JAFUUG010000121.1, on the reverse strand, counting down.
AGTGACAAAGAGAAAACCTACCGATAAAGAAATGGAGGATCTCCTCTTTACATGGAAGATAGTAAAATATGCAAAGAGCAACGGTATCGCAATAGGCAAGGACAAGCAGTCTGTAGGTGTAGGTCCGGGACAGGTGAACAGAATATGGGCAACTAAACAGGCTATTGAACACGGTACGGAGCAGCTCGGAGCAGATGTTGTAAAGGGTGCTGTGCTTGCTTCGGACGCTTTCTTCCCATTTGACGATTGTGTACAGGAAGCTGCAAAGGCAGGCATTACGGCGATAATACAGCCGGGCGGCTCGGTAAGAGATGAGGATTCCATAAAGAAATGCGATGAATACGGTATTGCAATGGTATTTACCGGTATGCGTCATTTCAGACATTGATAAATAAAAAACGGAAAACTTTTGTTTTCCGTTATTTTTTATTCTGTAAAATTTCGTTTTTTTATTTACAGAAATAATGATATACAGTAGGTTAAAAAAATATCAAGA
>JAFUUG010000120.1 GCA_017483905.1 Bacillota bacterium | reverse complement strand
GTTGCAAATGCGAATGAGAGAACGCATTTGAACAAAAGTCTTATATATGACGAAATAGACCGCACAAACAAAATGAGAGAGGAAAAATATATAGCGGAATATTTTTCAAAAGAATTTGAAGAGTGCGATAAAGTCATAGCAACGGCGGACAGCATATTGCTCGATGATGAACTGACAAACGAAAAAATCAAAGCGAAAGCCGATGAACTGAAAGAGAAGAATGATATAATAAGCGAGAGCGGATCATACAAGCTGCTAAGGGCGATAGATGCAGCGGAAAATATCAAGTACAGTGCGTATACAAATATTACTTGGGATAATCTGCAAAATGCTTTAAAAAAGGGAAATGAATTAAAAGATACGGAAACAAATGATGAAAAATTGAAAAATGCTGCACAGTCAATATATGAATGTATAGATGCACTTGAGAAAAAAACAGAGGGAACTGTAAAACTTGCTTGGTATCTCGATATGAGAGATAAGGAAAATAAGTTTGATTACAATGATGAGGATTGGGCAAACTTTAAATCCGAGATAGCATCGGCAAGGAAAATGATATACGAAAGAGAGGATATAAGCGAGGAGGAATACAACAGCATAAAGAAAAAGATAGACGATATTTATGAAAATATAAGAAAGCCTTATATGGTGGAAACGGTCTATTACAGGGATTTTGAAAATAAAAATAATGAAAGTCCAAATTATGGTAATTCTAAACAAGAATACGGAAATGAAACCTCATTTAGCAAACATGCGAGTTCATATCCTTTCCAAATAACTACAGAAAAAGGTACAAATTTTATAGGGACATATCAGCTGGAGTTTTCCTTTTATGAAGAAAACGTAAACAGCGGTATTCTGGTCGGTTTTCCGTATAAGAATTTATATATAACAGACGAGGGGATATCTCAAAATGAATGGCACAGAATGAGGATCGATTTTGACTCATATTCAAAAGATGTTTATGTAAGCATTGACGGTAAACCGGAAGTAACAAAAATGAATTTCTACGAAACACAATATGACGATTATAACGATATCGAGCTTATGATGAATACCGCAGGATCAAGCATACGCTGTATTGATGATATTGTACTGAAAGAAAAGATTCTGAGAACGAATACTCCGAATGATTCGTCTTGGGGTGATGTGGATCTGGACGGAAAGGTGACTGCAAATGATGCGGCACTTGTGCAGAATTATTTAAGCGGAAAAATTTTGCTCAGTGATGAACAGAAGTATAATGCAAGTGTATTGGGAATAGATAACGATATTACATCGGGCTGTGCGGTCAGGATCCTTGAACAGGTATATGATAACAGTCTGAAAAAAACGATCGATGACAGACCATATACCGACCCAAAATATCTTACAACAACAGAATCGACTTCCGAAACGACGACGGAATCTACATCAGAAACAACTATTGCATCTATAAATGAAATTGATGATCTTGATATAGCTAAAATACCAACAGGCGATCATAGTGAAGATTATATTCAGGGAAATTTTACTATCGGAAGGGAATTTTCCGTTGAGAAAAGAGAGGCTGTTTATAAAGGAGTAGATTTTCCATTTACAGATAAAGGAAAAGTTTTTTACAAAGCTATCAAACTGAAAGGAAATAGTGATACAGAAAATGCCGACAGCTATATTAAAGTGAATGTAAGTAATGGTGAACGATTGACATTGACATATATAGGTACAGATGGCAAGTATGCTCCATATCATGTATATCTATCAGAAAATGGGGAACTTAATGAAATAGAATCATCTTATATCATGGGTTCGAACGGATTAATAAAAATTTTTTATGCTGACATATGTTCGGGTGAGTATATTATAACATTTTCAAAAGATGTATTTGTTTATGATGTTGCTATATCAGAATTAAGTGATGAAATTTCCGGAGATTAACAATTAAACTATCTTTTATAAAAATCAAAAGGCGATATAAAGTCCTTTACTATATCGCCTTTACCATATATTATATTTTAAATTTGAATACTTTTCAATAAAAAAGGAGAATAGCTTATGAAGAAAGAACTTGGTTTTTTATTAGTTGCAATAATTTTAATAAGTATAATGTCATTAAATATATATGCAGAGAGTATATAACAATGATGATGAATACATTGGTCTGTGCATAAATAAAAGATTGGTCGAAAATGCACAGATAAGATATAATATTTGCCGCCTTGATGATGACCGTAATATTGTAAAGAAAGACAGTGAAAAATACAAAAATAAAGAATACAGCTATTATCTCTCGGCAAAAGGATTTTGGGAAGAGATCGGCTGCAAGGTTGAATGGAATCCTGTAAATAAATCAATTACATTTCAAATGCGAAATAATGAAATTACAATGACTGCCGAAGAAAGTATTGTTCAAATAAAAAATCCGCTTGGCGAAAAAGACATTGAAACGGAAAAGAAGGCGTTTATTAAAGATGGAAGATTTCTTATTTCTGTTGAAATGATAAACTATTTTGTTTCATGTGATGATGATAAAAGAATAAATTATGAATTATTAAGAGCACAAGATGTAAATACCACTACAAAAGATATTTATATAATTGTTCAGTATGGAGATTGGCCATATTCTATATATTTTAATTTAGCGGAATATCCTTCTAATATAATTAAGGATGAACTCAATGAAACTGACATAAGGGGTGAATATCATAGAAAATATCATCCATGTTATTATAATGAAATACCTGAAGAAAGTAAATTTATATTAGTTGATTATAC
>JAFUUG010000119.1 GCA_017483905.1 Bacillota bacterium | reverse complement strand
GAAATTTATCATTTGCAAGAGCTTTAAAAGGTGTGCCGGAAAGGTGCAGTGTCCATTTACGGCGGATATGATTAAAAGCCGTATCGGTTTTATAGGTATCAACGCCCTCGTGGGCTTCATCTATAATAAGAATATCCCATGTCAGACCCTTTTCGGCACTTATCTCGGAAAGTTTGTTATAGCGTCCTCCGAAATAGATAGACCCTTTCAGATCCTGCAGGCTGACAAATTCGATACAGCCCTTTATATTTTCGTCAAGGTTTGATATGTATTCCTCACGGCTGTAGACAAACTTTTTATCTTTTATACTGTCAACATTGCTTACAAAAATATAGCCCGACTGCGTGCCGAAAAATGTTTCATAATCGGAATACCACGAATTAGCGATTGCAGGGCGGTTTGTCACAATGAGGATATTTTGTGCGCCAAGTTTAACGCATAAATCGTAAGCGGAAAGTGTTTTCCCGAAACGAGGCTTTGCGTTCCAAAGAAATTCGGGATTTTCCCGACTATTGAAATATTTAATCGTCATCTGAACAGCTTCCGCTTGTTCGTCACGGAGTTTGTATGGTATTGCGGCATCGGCATTATCTCCCGATACTACACCATGATTTTGAATAAAGTCGAAATATTTTTCACGGGCATCATTTGGGTCGATGAAAAACCATTCTGTACTCTTTTTGCGGGAAACTCCAAGTCTTTTAAGATAAATGTGGAAGTTCTTATCTGTAAATGTTCCGTATGGCTCTGTCATAAATTCGGCACGCAATGCCCACCACGTTTTATGAGTAACTCCTGCTGTATGCGTCTGTTCTTTGATACGGGTCTCTACATCACGTTCGGTATAACCGATCTTCGTATAGCCATCATTATCCGTTACTCCGGGTGTAGTATATGCGTAGCACTGCGGAATTACCTTTGAGGTTGTTTTGATTTTGATTCCCTCCATTAAACCATCTCCTTTAATAATTCTTCCGGCGTAATCGACTTAATTGAACTATTTACAAAGTCTTTGACATTTCTGGTGATAATACGATCTGCTCCAACTCTTTTTGCACATTCAGCCTGTACACAGTCCTCAAAATCACTGAATTTTTCATTTTTCAACGCATCTAAGACTATACTTTTATCTATCTCAACGACTTCCAAAAATTCTGTTAAGTTCAGCAGTTGTGATCTGCGTCTTGATACATCGGTTATTTCTTTTCGCAGAATAAAAAACATATTGAGGAGAGAGTGTACTGCAATATAGCCTTGTATAGTTTCGTTAATGCATAGATCCATAATTTTTTCGGCATTTTCAGTATAAGGCTGCCTTTGTGTAGTGTAGTCTATCAGAATATTGGTATCTATAAATATTTTCATATACCGTACCTCTCATCAAGATAATCGAGCAATTCTTGTTTTTCGTTGAAATTCGGAGACAGAATAGGTCTTTCTGCAATGATCTTATCAGCCGCCGCACGCTTTCTCGCTATGCGTTCTTCTTTAGTTTCGGGCTGTGCAGAAACTTCCCGTTTACCAAACATCATGATAAAACCGTTCAGTTCTTCATCGGTGAATGTGCTTAAAATCTGATAAGCTCGTTTCATTGCTACATTCATATTATGCCATCTCCTTTACATGAGTTTCGATAAATTCGATCTCCTTTTCGTCAAGACCATATTTGCGATAAAGCTGTAAGTCGATCTCGTGAATGGATCTTGACCAGTCGATGTCGCTATCGGCTGTGAAGTCTTGTAGAGGAACATATTTCCAAACATCTTTATTATTCATTTGAGTTATCTTCAAAATACCCAAACAAGCCCTTGAAAACTTCGATTTGATGTATTTTAGACAAGCTTGTGCTTCAGTTTCCGTATCAAATGAACATATTCCAATAAAGGAACGAGTATAGCCGATAAGCGGCTCGCCGATAAGCGGAGTAGATAACACTTCGCCAATTGCACCAGAACCATTACTTGCTGGGATAATTACTTTATATTTTAATAAATTTTCGTGGTTTAAGTCAACATATTTCCTTGGAATATATCTCCATACTCTTTTTTGTTTAAGTATTCCAATAACTTTTATATCATCTTCATTAACTTTTTCAGTTGTAAATAATGATTCTGCTTTTACAAAAATATTTTTTTCAAATCTTCGATCTTTGCCATCGCTTCCAATCACAGCTTTAATTTCGGGGTGTGTGATATATACTTCGTCCAGGTTGAATCTAATTTGAATGAATATATTATCCATAATTGAGCAAAAGTTCTCAGAAGAAACCACTTTTTTCATCATTGAATTTAGTTCTTCAAAAGCCGTAAAAGTGCCAATTGAACCAAAATCTTTGTTTATATCACGATATGTAATAGCTATGCCACCCTTAATATCTGTATTAGAAAATACTTTTGAACTATCTGCCTGATATGAAAGCACCTTAAAATGAGGGTCATTTAGCATTTTTTCATTCCATGCTTTCGGAGTACTTCCAGCATTAAAAAGAAATCGAGCAGGATGTACAAGTTCAACTCTATCCGTAATACTGTTTACTGCATCTATAAAATCATTATAAACAGGTTTAGCATAATTGCCGTTATCTCCGGAATCTTCAAAATCTGCGTTATACGGCGGATTACCTATCACATAATCAAACAATTTCTTTCCCATAATCGATATCTCCTTCAAATCCATAAACCTCACAGAAGCATTACTTCTCCAATTAAATATCCTGCAGGGTATGGCTTCCGACTCGTTTTTGCGCTCTTCCTCCAAGCCGAGCATATCGGATATCGTCAACTGACGAAATTCCTCGTAAGGCTTTCCGAGCGGCACCGTGTCTTTAAGCCCGTCCATCTGCCAAATGTTCCAGGCAATTTTGTTTGCCAACTGCCGCAACAGCTTATCATCCGGCTGTCGCTCCCAGCGTTCCTCAAAATGATCAACGAATGTCATCAGCAGATTGATCCTTGCGATAAGGACATTATCTCCCTGATATTCATACCCATAAGAGGCTTCAAAAGCACGAATCGTCCATTTAAGCCAATCATCATAAGAATCGGTATTTTCGTTTACTATTCTGAGTTTCCTATCAAGCATTCCGATGCGTTTTATCGGTGGGACTATCAGTTCTCCCGTTGATACATCGTAGCGAGAAATCAAATACGGAGCTTCTCCGCAGGTAATCTCAAGGCGGCGGGAATCTACATAGTGCTGCCATTTTTTACGCTTTGGAAATTCGATTCTGCCTTTCGTGACCGTCCATGTGTGATCTTCGTTTTCAGAATTAAACACATCTTTTCGTCCGAACCAGTCTTCATCGCAATGATTGTTCATTCGATTGCAAAGCCACGCAGGTGTAAATACCTCGGCTTTTTTTCGAGTCCGCTCCGCTTGTGCTTCCTGCGACTTTTGTATGCGTGGACGAATAATATCGGTGCGCCGCAACAATGCTTTTGCATTCATTTGCACCTTATCGGTGAATCCTTCACCATATTCCTCGTAAGTGTCCGTAGCCCAAATGATATTCTTTTTTGTCGATTTATCTTTAAGCAGTAGATCCAGCACATTCGCTACGGGGTAGCTGCTGATGTCTATCAGTTTTTCCAACTTATGTAGTATCTCCTTTCTGATTTCTTTTATTTATATGCATTAATGATGAATAGGGCACTCCGTAATGTCCTCAATATTACAATCAAGAGCACCACAAATTAACTCTTTCTTATTCTTTTTCTGCTTCATCTTGGCTTTTCTTATTCCATGCCCATCCGAAAAGTTCATTGCCTCCTGGAGATAATTTCAGCACGGCATTTTCTTCTACCAGTTCATGTGTCGCTTTATCGTAAGCGTCAAGGGTATCATAAGCCATAAACACCTGTTTACCTTGCTGTCTCTGGTCGTGATACACCCTAATAATTGCAGAAAAAATAGATCTTTCTATGTTTTTAAGCAAAACCGAGTCGTGAATAACAAACGGAACAGGTGCAATAGCCATATTTGCGAGATCAAAGGTTATGAGACCTCTGTACTGTGCTCCGGTACCGCCGTCATTCGGGGTGCAAAAAGTGTATTTGTTCAATTTTTCAAGTTTGAGTATAGGCGGCATATGAGTCGAATCTCCTAAAATCTCAAGATTTATACTACGCATCTGCTGATTGACATTACTTTCAATGGAAAGAAGTTCATTCGCTATTACAGTGTCCCTTGTTTTAGCATAATCGGCGGCGACCCGGTTCAAATGTTGTAGTTTATCGAAATTCTCATTTGCTTTTCTTAAATTATTGAGTTCTGTAGTAATTTGCGCAAATTCTCTTAATATTGCTTGAGAAACATTCGGAATATTCTTGATTTCGGTAATCTGCTTTTGAATTTCAACTATTTCATTGCTTAACAGCTCATAGGTCGAAGCGAGGGTTTTCTCTGTTTCTGTAAATTCCTGACCCAAAATTTTGGTCAACTTTTGGTGAAATTGTTCAATTTCCTCAAGCGTGTGGAAATTCTCATTAGGGAAGAAACGCTCCAAATCAGTAAATGTTTTCTTGAAACTGCGTCTTTCACCGGTCATGTCTCTACGCACAGAATTCAGTCGAGTTTGAACCAGTGCTTTCTGTCTACGGTAATTGATAAGTAATTCATTCAGTTCCGAGAGTCTCTGTGCGGTCATACTGTCAAGGTCGAGAAGCCCGCGGCTATTGTCATCGACCAAGCTCTGTTCCTGCTGTTCAAGTTCTATAATCCTCGTTTTGTTTGACTCTTTTTCCTTATCATTTTTTGCGGCACGGACGTTATTATATTTCTGCGTAGACTTGCGGAATGCCTCTTTTTCATCTTCAGCCGTTGCAGCCCGATTTATTTGTGCTTCTACAGATGAGTACCTATTAAAAAGATACATATATTTCTTGATGGCCTCCGCTGTTTTTTCATCTTTGGAAGAACGCAAAGGGCGTTCTTCGTCTAAAGTATCTCTCTTATATACACGGATAAATCTTGCAATTGATCCTCGCCAGGTTGTACCCTTGGCTGATAGGGCATATTTCTCACAAAGGAATTCACCATACTTCTGAAGAGATAATGGCTCCTCACCCTGTAAAGGTTGATACTCAGAATTACATTTTATGACATTGTTATAGTCAACTGTGTTTCTCGAAAAGTAATATATATGATCGTCGAAATTGAAGGCAAAACAAATGGTATGCTCCTTTACATTTTCCTGAACATCAACGCATTTTTTTATATAGTCTTTACCACCAAACACGAAG
>JAFUUG010000118.1 GCA_017483905.1 Bacillota bacterium | reverse complement strand
AGCACTGCATCTGATGAAAACAGGACAGAAGTAGTTATAACATCGCCAAAAACAAAAAATTCCGTAAGAAAAATTCCTATTCCCGAGCGACTGATCAAGGATTTAAAGGAATTGACTTATGGAAAGAAGAATACGGATCCTCTTTTTTCCAAAAACGGTAAAAAAGCTATTGACGTAAGAAGCATTCAGAAAAAATTCGTATCAGTGCTTAATAAATGTGGCATAAGAAAAGTTAAATTTCACATTATAAGACATACATTCGCTACAAAGTGGGCTAATTCTAATTTTGATATAAAGAGCCTGAGCGAGATACTCGGACATTCTAATGTGAAAATAACTCTTTCATTATATGTTCATTCTTCTATTGAAACTAAACGCAAGCATATAAATGAATTGTTTGCTGCCTGAAATTTATATCCGTCATATTTCTTGTCCGATATTTGTATACGGTGCTTAAAATCTGCTGTTAAAGGTATAGTTCGTAAAGTGTGATACTATACGAACATATTCCTGTAATATTTATGATTATAAATTATAGATAGGGGAATGTAAAGCAGTTAAGTAAATATTTTTTGTGGTCAATTATTTATGGCGTACAAAAGACAAATATAAATAGCTACAATATTTGACCATAAAATATATTGTTATATAATAATTTATACTGCTTTAAATAATGGAATATCTGTGATGACTCATTAGGAATATGAAAGTAAAATCTGCGATAAAAGGGTATTTGGAGATCATTCGACAATTTTCGTGAAACATAAAATTTTACGAAATGGATTAGCTTAAATAGATATTAGCATTTTTAACTTTATTTGTCAATACTAAATTTTAAAAAATTTTGAGCATATACATCAACATACATTGAGAGGATTGGTTTTAATGGCACGAAAGGGTGAAAATATTTATAAGAGAAAAGATGGACGGTGGGAAGGTCGGTATAAATGTGGGTATACTGTCGCCGGAAAAACCAAATATAAGTCTGTGTATGCTGCTTCGTATAATGAATGCCGTCAGAAACTCAATGAGGCAAAGAATAACTATGATGTTGGTAAGGAGATCGTGAAAATCCATATGACGGCAAAAGAAATTTTTTACAAATGGCTCGGTGTTATTTCGATAAATACGAAAGAATCAAGTTTTAATACATACAGTGCCGTTGTCAATAATCATATTTTACCTGTGATCGGTGATATTCCTATATATAAAGTGACCGCTGATATTCTTAATGATCTTGTCAGGGACAAGCTCCGGAGTGGACGGCTTGACGGTAAGGGCGGGCTTGCCGCAGTGACGGTAAAAAATATTGTTTGCGTTATCAAGACTGTATTCAGGTATAGTGAAAGGGTCTACGGTATGAGAAATCCTGCCGAATTTATTGCTGCTCCCAAGGTTGTAAAAAAAGAACTTGAGGTTCTTTCGGATGATGAAATGGCTAAAATAAGGGAGCACTGTACTCAAAATCCTGATTATTTTTCTCTTATATACGATATTTGTCTTTCTACGGGCATCAGGATAGGGGAAGTATGTGCTTTAAAATGTTCTGATATTGACTTTGAAGAAAATATTTTGACGGTAAATAAAACTGTTCAAAGAGTTAAAAATACCGATTCTGCAGTAGGAAGAAAGACAAAAGTTGTTATTTCTTCTCCAAAAACAAATAAATCAGAGAGAAAGATCCCGTTATCTCAAAAACTTATTGAAAAAATAAAAGAATTTATAGATGTATCGCAGAAAAGTGGGGGTGATTTTATTTTTTCTGTAAAAGAGAACAGACCAATAGATGTAAGGACTGTTCAAAATAAATTTACTGTCATACTTAAAAATTGCGGTATTAGGAAGATGAAATTTCATATATTACGCCACACGTTTGCGACAAAATGGGTCAACTCTAACTTTGATGTAAAAAGTCTGAGTGAGATACTCGGTCATTCGACTGTTAATATTACGCTTTCTCTGTATGTTCATCCTTCAATAGAGGACAAGCGTAAAATTATGGATAAAATGTGTGTTGCCTGAAATTTTAAGCCGTCAAAATTCTTGTCAAAAAATTGCAAAATGTTGAGAAAAGGCTTGTTTATTTAAATTTTTCGTAAAATTTTATGTTTTACGAATTTGTTATTTATATTTTATAACAATGTATTGGCTTGTGCAACAGGTTTAAAAATAATATTTCTTGAAAAACAAAGGTATTTATGAACTATGACAAGAGAGGATAAAAGAGCGTTGACTTGCTGCTTTACGGGACATCGGCAAATTGTTGACGAATATCTGACGGTGAAAGAGATTCTGAAGAGGGAGATCATCAGACTGATCGAATCGGAAGGTGTCAGGTATTTCGGGGCGGGTGGTGCGATAGGTTTTGATAAAATATGTTCCTCTATTGTGCTGGAGCTTAGAGAAAAGTATCCTTTTATAAAACTTATTCTTGTTTTACCTTGTGAAGAACAGGATAAATACTGGAATGATGGGGAAAAGGCTTATTATAGGGAACTTAAAGCGAAAGCAGATAAGGTTGTATATGTATCAAAGGAATATACGAAAGATTGTATGTTTCGTCGTAACAGACATTTGGTCGATAATAGCAGGTTTTGTGTATGTTACTGCCGAAAGCGAAACGGAGGTACAGAATACACGATGAATTATGCTCTTGAACGTGGCCTTGAAGTTGTAAATATCTATGATGAAATCAATAAGAAATAATTTGGGATAATGTTGAAAAATTGGCTTATTTAAGGCAAAAATTTGTGATTTGCAAGATGCGAAAAAGTTCGCAAAATTGTATATTTTATGTACAGGTACAATAAATCGGCTTACTCTCGGTTGTATTTGTTTGATTTGACGGTAAATCAGACGGTTTATTTTATGCTATTGAAAATTTATTCATTGCTGTTCTTTTTTCTTTCATTGTAGGATGCACATACAGTGAAAGGGTTATATTTATACTTGAGTGTCCTAATATTTCACTAAGTATTTTCACGCTCAATCCTTTATCGACCCATTTTGTGGCAAATGTATGTCTTAAAACATGGAACTTAACATTTCTGATATTACAATCT
>JAFUUG010000117.1 GCA_017483905.1 Bacillota bacterium | reverse complement strand
TTTCCCATGTATAAGCGGAATTTTCCGTCGTTTCGCAAAAACTGTTGTTCGCAAGTATCTCTCTGAATTTGTACACCGTATTTATATCAAAAATAAACAGTCCCTTAGGGTCGAGATAATTATTTACAAGTCTGAATACTTCAAGAAGTTCATCTCTTTCGGTAATATAATTTATACTGTCACACAGACATATTATACTCTGCACCGTTCCATACAGTTCAAATTCCGTCATATCCTGATTAAGATACAGTATATCAAAACCTTCAGCCTGCGTTTTCTCCCTCGCCTTGTCAAGCATCTGCTCAGACAGGTCAATGCCTATCATGTCATAGCCCTCTTTGGCAAGCCGTATCGTCATATTTCCTGTACCGCAGCCAAGTTCCGCCACAAGTTCAGGCTCAAGTCCGTATTTTTTCCATATCTTCTTCAAATGCTCTGCCCATTTATCATACGGTATATCCTGCATAAATGTATCGTAAACTTCCGCAAATTTTTCATACGATGCCATACTGACACCCCCATAAACCTACAATTTTTCAAAAAACACATCCGAAAGCCCTGCAAAATCTTCAATAGAGAGTTTCTCTCCTCTTATCTTTTCATCATAACCGTTTTCGGAAAGTATCTCTTCAAGTTCTTCTTTGCTCATTCCTCCGTTAAAAGAATTATATATGCAGTTCACAAGTGTTTTTCTTCTCATCGAAAAAGCCGCTTTTATAAATTTAAAGAAAAATTCTCTGTCCTTTACCTTAACAGGCGGCTCATCATATAATGTAAGCCTTATCACCGCCGAATCCACATTAGGTCTTGGCATGAAACAGTTTCTCGGAACATTAGCCGCAAGATAAGCCTCGCTGTAATACTGCACCATAAGCGACAGCGACCCGTAATCCTTCGTATCGGGTTTTGCCTGCATACGATATGCAACTTCCTTTTGTATCATGACCGTCATACTCTCTATCGGAAGCTGTTTTTCAAGTATATCCATTATTATCGGTGTCGTGATATAATACGGAAGATTGGCAGCGACCTTTAATTTTCTCCCGTATTTTTCCGATATTCCCACCAGATCGACCTTCAGTATATCCTCATTTATTATCTCGATATTGTCATAGTCTGCAAGAGTTTCTTCAAGTATCGGTATAAGAGTCTTGTCTATCTCTACCGCTATCACCTTTTTTGCTCTTCTTGCAAGTGCCGCTGTAAGCGTGCCGATACCGGGACCTACTTCAAGCACGATATCATCTTCTGTAAGTCCCGCCGCATCAGCTATCTTTTCAAGCACTCTCTCATCGACAAGAAAGTTCTGCCCGAAATTCTTTTTGAATGTAAATCCGTATTTGTTTATTATAGCCTTTGTCTTGTATGCCAAAGACACTTTTTCCGTATCATTATTTTTTTCCATTAAATAAAAACCTCTGTTACCCTATCTGTGCCTTTGCCGTTTCAAATGCCTCTTTGAGTGCTTCTGCCACCTTTGATACATCTTTTGCTCCGGCCTGTGCCATATTAGGTCTGCCGCCGCCGTTACCGCCGCATATATTTGCAGCTTTCTTAACTATATCGCCTGCTTTGATACCTTTCTTTACAGCAGCATCTGTTGCCATTACCACGAAATTGACCTTATCATCTGCCGCAGACGCAAGAATTATTACCGCCGTATCGAGCTTAGCCTTGAGGGAATCTCCCATCGTTCTCAGTCCGTTCATATCCGTATCGTTGACTTTTGCACATATTATGTCAACATCATTTACAGTCACCTTACTGTTCATTATATCCTCTGCCGCCGAATTTGAAAGTTTTGCTTTAAGGCTTTCAAGTTCTTTTGTAAGAGCCTTATTCTCCGCAATCATAGAAGTTATTTTTGCAACTGCATTTTCAGCATTCACTTTTAACAGCTTTCCTACATTTGATAAGAAAAGTTCTTTTTCTTCCATATAGTTAAGCACATTGAATCCCGTAAGAGCCTCTATTCTTCTTGTTCCCGCCGATATGCCCGTTTCCGTCAATATCTTGAAACTTCCTGCCTGAGCCGTATTTTTAAGGTGAGTACCGCCGCAGAGTTCTATAGAATATCCTCCGATATCAACAACTCTTACTACATCGCCGTATTTTTCATCAAAGAGAGCCGTTGCACCCATCTTTTTAGCCTCGTCCATACTCTTTTCGCTTGTTTTAACATCTATAGCCTCAAGTATCTTTTCATTTACCTTTCTCTCTATCTTTGCAAGGTCTTCTGCCGATATAGGTTCAAAATGGCTGAAGTCAAAACGAAGTCTTGTAGGCGATACAAGAGAACCCTTCTGTTCCACATGACTTCCGAGTACTTCACGAAGAGCCTTCTGAAGAAGATGCGTAGCCGTATGATTTCTGCACGCAGCCGTTCTCTTTTCTTTATCCACAGAAAATTCAGCCGTTTCCCCGACAGATATTTTGCCCGACTTAACGACACCGTGATGTAAAAACTTGTTTCCGCCGAATTTCGTACAATCCTCTATCTCTATTTCGCAGTCGCCTGTCTTTATTATACCGCAGTCACCTTTCTGACCGCCCATTTCGGCATAGAAAGGAGTTTTATCGGCAATTATTACTACTTCATCGCCCTCTGACGCACTTTCCTTTATCTCATCACCCGAAATTATCGCAAGCACCTTGCAGCCCTCCGCAGTCAGATCATCATATCCGATAAATTCCGTTGACATAGCAGGATCGAGTTTATGGAATACCGTTTCATCTGCACCCATATAAGTATATTCTTCTCTTGCCGATCTTGCCCTTGTCTTTTGTTTTTCCATCTCCTCATGGAATTTATCTTCATCGAGAGTCATATTTGCTTCTTCAAGTATCTCTTCCATGAGATCGAGAGGGAATCCGTAAGTATCGTAAAGTTTAAATGAATCCTCACCCGAGAGGACATTCTTTGAACTTTCTTTAAGTTCATTTATCTTTGAACGAAGTATATCAAGACCCTGTTCAAGAGTTGCATAAAAACGATCCTCTTCCACCGTTATCGACTTTAATATATATTCTCTCTTCTCTTCAAGCTGAGGATAAGCGTCTTTTGATGTTTCAATAACTACCATGCACATATCCGCAAGGAATTTTTTGTTTATTCCCAATAGTTTTCCGTGTCTTGCCGCACGTCTTAAAAGTCGTCTTAATACATATCCTCTTCCCTCGTTTGAGAATGTTACGCCATCAGCCGTCATAAATGCGACCGAACGGATATGATCGGTAATAACTCTTATAGATATATCTTTCTTATGATCTTCGTTGTATTTCACATTTGCAAGTTTACATACCGCATCACGCACAGCCTTTACAGTATCCACATCAAATATCGAATCGACATTCTGCATTACCGTTGCAATTCTTTCAAGACCCATTCCCGTATCTATATTAGGATGATCGAGTCTTGGATAAGAGCCGTCCTCCTGCTTACAGAACTGCGTAAACACAAGATTCCATACTTCCATATATCTGTCGCAGTCACAGCCTACCGTACAAGTAGGTGAACCGCAGCCGTATTTTTCGCCTTTATCGTAGTATATTTCCGAGCAAGGACCGCATGGTCCGAGACCGTGTTCCCAGAAGTTGTCCTCTTTTCCCATTCTGAATATCTTACTCTCATCAAGACCTATCTTCTTATTCCATATCTCAAAAGCCTCGTCATCGTCCTGATATATAGAAACATAAAGTCTTTCTTCCGGAAGTTCAAGCACTTTTGTAAAGAATTCCCATGCCCATTCTATAGCCTCTTCCTTAAAATAATCTCCGAATGAAAAATTTCCGAGCATTTCAAAAAAAGTACCGTGTCTTGCCGTCTTTCCCACGTTTTCGATATCGCCCGTTCTTATACATTTCTGACAAGTCGTAACTCTTTTTCTCGGCGGTATCTGCTGACCCGTAAAGAAAGGCTTCAAAGGAGCCATACCCGAATTTATAAGCAAAAGACTTTTATCGTTATTTGGTATAAGTGATGCACTTTCCATTCTCAGATGACCTTTTGATTCAAAAAAAGAAAGATATTTTTCTCTGAGTTCATTAAGACCCATATATTTCATATTGTTTTCCTCCTGATAATTAAACTTTTTATTCCTCTACTTTTTTAAGTTTTGATAAGTGTGCCATAAATTTTTTAGTTCCGACACCTTCAAATTCCACCGTGACTTCATAATCCGCCCCGGCATTGTTTATTTCCTTTACCGTTCCGATACCGTATTTTATCTGCCTTACTTTGTCGCCAATTCCGAAATCGGGCTTTCCTGCCGAAGGCTCCGGAATATTGTTTGAATACGTTTTCGGACTTCCCACATATTTAGGCATAGGCTTATATGTTGCGTGTTGCGGTTTATCGAATTTTATTGCTTCCGGAATTACTTCTTTCACTTTATCTTCAAGCTCCTTTACAAATCTTGACTTTGAATTTGATATATATTTTCCGTTGTGCAGTCTTGAACGGGCTGCCGTTAAATAAAGTTTGTTTCTTGCCCTTGTTATCCCCACATAGCAGAGTCTTCTCTCTTCCTCCATAGCGTTCGGATCGGTGTCCATCACGCATCTGTAGCTCGGGAATATCCCATCTTCAAATGCAGCTATAAATACCGTCGGAAATTCAAGTCCCTTGGCACTGTGCAGCGTCATAAGCGAAACCGTATCTTCATTTTCGTTAAGCGCATCTATATCCGCAATAAGCGATACATCTTCAAGGAATGAAGAAAGTCTTGCATCATCGTTTCCTTTTTCAAATTCAACCGCCTTGCTTATAAGTTCCTGTATATTCTCTATCCTCGATTTTGCTTCTTCTGTTCCCTCGATTTTAAGTTCTTCCACATATCCCGTCTTTTCTATTATCTCATCTATAAATTCGGAAACACTGTGCCTTTTTTCATATTCCGTAAATTCAGACATAAGCTCGGTAAATTCTTTTATTTTTTTCGCCCTTGTTTTAAGTTCGTCTATCTCATCTATATTGCATAATGCCTCATAGAGAGTTATCTCATTCGCCTGTGCAAATACAGCTGCCTTATCAACAGTCGTATTTCCTATTCCTCTTTTCGGCACATTTATTATTCTTCTCAGTGCAATATCATCATCGGGATTGTTTATAAATTTCAGATAAGCGAGAATATCTCTTATTTCTCTTCTTCCATAGAAATTTATTCCTCCGAAAAGTTTGTACGGTATTGATTTTTTCACAAGATTTTCTTCTATCACTCGTGACAGCGCATTGGCTCTGTATAATATTGCAAAGTCATTGTATGATGCACCGTTTTTCACCGCTTCCGCTATTTGTGAGGAAATAAAATCCGCCTCTTTCAAATCGGAATCGAGTATATGAAATGTTATCTCTTCGCCCTCTTTCTTTTCTGTCCAGAGATTTTTCTCCTTGCGGTTAAAATTATTCTTTATAACAGTATTTGCCGCATCGAGTATAGGCTTTGTAGAGCGATAATTCTGTTCAAGTTTGATGACTGTCGTATCCTTATGATCCTTTTCAAAATCAAGGATATTTCTTATATCCGCACCTCTCCAGCCATATATACTCTGATCGTCGTCGCCAACAACACAAAGATTTTCGTACTTTGAGCTTAATAATTTTACCAGTACATACTGTGCATGGTTTGTATCCTGATACTCATCTACCATTATGTATCTGAATCTGTCCTGATATTTTTCAAGTATATCCGGATAATTTTTAAATACTTCCACCATCTTAAATATCAGATCATCGAAATCAAGTGCATTATTCGCCTTTAAATGAGCCTGATAAACCGCATATATTTCCGCAATTTTTTCAAATCTCATATCTCCCGCCGCTTCCTTTGCAAATGTTTCGGGATCCACGAGTTCGTTTTTCTGATTGCTTATCTCATACATAACCGATTTAGCGGTAAACATTTTTTCATTCACATTCATTGACCTTATTATCTGCTTTATCAGTCTTTCGCTGTCATCTGCATCATATATCGTAAAATTATTTGAATATCCGATATGATCTATCGTTCTTCTGAGTATCTTAACGCAAGTCGAATGAAATGTCGATACCCATACATCGCTGCCCTGCTGCGTTGCGGCACATACTCTCTCTTTCATTTCTCTTGCAGCCTTATTTGTAAAAGTTATCGCCATTATATTGAACGGTCTGACACCTTTTTCAATAAGGTATGCTATCCTTGCCGTTATCACTCTTGTTTTCCCCGAGCCGGCTCCCGCAAGCAGAAGAAGAGGACCTTCCGTAGTCTCCACAGCCTTTTTCTGCATCGGATTAAGACTCTGCAATATTTCATTCATTATTTTTTCTCCTTTTTGACAAACATCATTGTCATAATACATTTTTATATTTTAACACTTTATAAACCGTATGTAAATACTTTATAACACAAAAAAAAGTGACTTTTCACCAAGTCGCAATTTTTATATCAGGTATTTTTTCTTAAATAAAGTCGATATACTCGTCAACGGAAATATTTTCTATTGACGAGTATAAAATATAGGTTTGTAATAAAATTTTTTAAACTTCCCCGTTTTGTATCTGCTCAAATGTTACTCCTCTGCCCCGCACTTTCAGCTGTTCATACATCATCTTTGCAAGACCTGTGCCGCTTCCTTTTGCGGCATTTTTCGCATATTCATCATCGAGCATATCCTGAAATATCTCTTCCGCATTTGACTGAGGTATAAAACTGTCACTCTTGTCAACAGTCTTTCTCATTGCCTTGAGCATCTCTTTGAGGAAATAGCTTTCAAATTCGACACAGGCATTCATAAGCTCCTTGTCGTCTTTGCTTTTAAGTTTGTTTTTAAAGCTGTCGGTCTCTGCCTTATCTGTTTTTATCGTATTATAGACACCTGCAAGGTATCCGTCATTCATTGACCCAATTCCCGTCAGATCCATATACCTGTGCCCCCTTTATCAGTTCTTGAGGTTGTTTGCTATCTGGAGCATATCATCCGATGTCGTTATTGCCTTTGAATTAAGCTCATAAGCTCTCTGTGCAACTATAAGATTTACCATTTCCTCCGCAATATTTACATTTGACATCTCCTTATAGCCCTGTACTATCGTACTTATCGACGTCGTTTCCTCATCTACTTCCGAGAGAGGCTCTCCCGAAGCAGTAGTGACCACAAGGAGATTCTGTCCTATGCTTTCGAGTCCCTGTGCATTAGGGAACTGCACAACGGATATAGGAGCATCGAGAGTTACGATCTCGCCCTCTTCATCTTTGTATGAAACATAACCGCTCTGATCTATCGTTATATCCCCGTAAGGAACATT
>JAFUUG010000116.1 GCA_017483905.1 Bacillota bacterium | reverse complement strand
TTTTTCATACATCTATCCCCCACCGTGTTTTTCACAAATCGAACGGCACAAGAAAACCGCTTGCACCGTTCTCCTTTGGAAAAACAATCCTCCCCCCTACATGACACAGGTGAGGGGGGGAGGACGTTCTCCGTAAGGCTATCGAAGTTTTATAGGCTTTGTTGTCGCAATTTAAAGCTATCGGCTCACTTCCGTATTATCGAAATAGGTAGTTATAAGCCTGCGGCGCACCTCTTCCAAAGGATTGACTTGCTGTCGCCTATCGGAAGTGCTCGGCTTTCCGGAAGCGTGCCGCCGCCGATAGAACGCAAAAAACCGCCCATTATAGGCGGCTTTTCTGTTTACTTGCTTTCCGACAAAGGCGGCTGTTGATAAAGTTTTCGTTCAATCTGCCTTTTCTTCTTTGAAAGAACCTTTTTAACTTCATCAATATTATTAGTTTCTGCTGCTTCTTCCAACTCTTCAATTAATGATAACTGGTCGAACAAATAACCGTTGTATTCTTTTTCATTTGTAAGCATAAAATACCCCCCTTTCACTTGCCTTTTATCCTTAATCTTATTTTATCAAATTACCGTGTATTATGCAAGTACAAAATGAATGTATGGCAAGATGTTCTTGCTCTTACAGTATAAAATCTTATCACAGAAAATCTCAGTTTACAGAGATTATTTCATAGGCTCAAAAAATTGAGTGTGTGTAACACTTTTCCGTCAGGGAAAATGTAAGAAACGTCAATTTTTCGGAAATTAATTTTTTCTGACCTATTGATCAGTGTTTCATTATATAGAATGATCGTACAAGTTTTTATAAGATCCGCTCATCTCTTTAAGATCGCTTCCAATTCCCCTATCGTCACGAATTTTATATTTTTCGCCTCTATCTCCTCATATTTATTTTTTATTGCCTTATATGTGGCTCTTCCGCCCTCTGCCCCCACATGACCTATTGCAAGGCAGTAACCGTTCTTAACCGCTATATCCGCCGCTTTTGCAAGGTTCTGCTCTATCTTTGATATATCCTGCGTACTGTCAAGGAAAATATCCCTTTTTATTACCGTCACCCCATTTCTCTCCCCCATTTTTTCCGCAACGGAATCGGGTGTGGTCATACTGTCAACATAGAGCAGTCCCTTTTCTTTAAGTCCTTTGAATATGCTGTCCATTATCTTTACATTCCTGCTGACCTTTGAGCCCATGTGATTATTCACTCCGCTGCAATATTTTATCTGAGAAATATTATATATCAATTTATCAGCCGCCTCCTTTTCATCATCGTCATTCATTATAGCCGAGCCTCCGAGCCATTCCTTCTTTCCGCTTCGAGCCTCCATCGGCTGATGAAGAATAACATCTTTCCCGTTTTTATGCAGCAGTTCACATTCCTCCCTCGTATATGGCATAGACGGCATTACAGCCCCCGTAAATTTTATCGGCAGCGATACCATTTCCTTTGTTCCCTCCGAATCATTCCCGAAATCATCTATCACCACCGCAATATATTTTTCATTAGATGATACCGCAATACTTCTCCTTTTGAACCCCTTTACCGCCTGAAATGCTCCCACAAACAAAACTACAGTCATTACATATAAAAATACTCTCTTTTTCGTACTGAAAATAATTATCATAAAAACATTCTCTCATACCTTAATATATTAAATTTATATTCCTTTTCTCAAAAAATATTTACTTTTATATTTTCTTATGCTAAAATATATCTGTATTTTATTATTCTTAAAATTTTAAAGGAGGTCATTTTATGTTTAAAAGAATCTCAGCATTGTTTCTTACTTTGACAATGCTCTTCATCTGTATCATTCCGACATCATTTGCCTATGCCGATGATACCGAAACTCTTGATTTTGACTATGAAATAGATGCAGGTGATACCGTAAATGTCTATAGCGATCATCTCGCCGATCATTACAAAGGCACATGGGAATATTACTCCAGTAATACTTCCGTTGCAAGTGTCAATTCTTCAGGTAAAATAACGGGAAATTCCGCAGGTAGTGCAGTTATTTCAGCTGTTGCATACGATGAAGATACCGATACACTCTATACGGCCGATATAGATGTTACAGTCGTTTTGGAAGAAGACAACTACCAATCAAAAGAATACAGCGTTACTCTTGATGTAGGTGAAACGGTAAGACTTGGCGATTATCTCGACTCCTCCGCTCCAAGCTCGTCGTATATGGACTGGTCATCGAG
>JAFUUG010000115.1 GCA_017483905.1 Bacillota bacterium | reverse complement strand
TCGTTATCGGTCACTTCTCCTCTTGTTTCTATAATTACGGGGTTTATAAGTTCTATAAGCCCTTCGCCTATATCTATGACAACAACTTTTCGGAGTATTCCGACCTGTGGCGCGGCAAGACCGACCCCCTGTTTTTCATACATGGTTTCCGCCATATCATCAAGCAGTGTAAGTATTTTATCGTTTATCTCTTTTACATCTTTGCATTTTTTTCTTAAAACTTCTTCATCTTCAAGCATTACTTCTCTGATCGCCATTTTTATATTTTCTCCTTTCGATCAAATCATATTATTGTATAAATGTCGGATCAAGCGTCATATTTACAGTGACGGAGCTAAGATCGACTTTTTCTCTTAATCTGTCCATACAGTAAAGTACAAAATTTCTTACTCTTTCTTCTTCGATGCCTTTTACGATGACTTTCCATCTGTACTGCTTTTTTATTTTTGATATAACGGCAGGGGCAGGACCTAAAAGATCGAAATTAGTCCTTGCATTGTATGTTTTGAATATATCCATAAGCATATTTAGCGAATCTATCAGAAATTTTTCGTTTTCTCCGCTGAACATCACAAAAAATATGTGGGAAAAAGGCGGATACATCTGTATTCTTCTTATTTCTATCTCTTTCTTATAGAAAGAAACATAATCATTTTTTGCGGCAAGCTCAATGCTGTAATGTTCGGGCTGATAGCTTTGTATAAAAACTTTCCCTTCATCGTTTGCTCTGCCTGCTCTGCCCGATACCTGCGTCAATAGCTGGAAGCTGACTTCGCCGCATCTGAAATCACCGATATTTAAAGTGAGATCGGCAGCTACCACTCCTACAAGAGTTACATTGGGAAAGTCAAGCCCCTTTGCTATCATTTGAGTTCCTATGAGGATATCGGCATTGCCTTTTTTAAATTCATTCAGAATATTTTCATGGCTATGTTTTTTTCCTGTTGTATCAAGATCCATTCGCAGTATTCTTGCAGTGGGAAAATATTTTTTTGCCGCTTCTTCGACTTTCTGTGTGCCGACACCGAAATATTTTATATAGGGAAGTCCGCATTGAGGGCATTTATCGGGATTATCTACGGTTTTGCTGCAATAATGGCATACAAGCTTATTGCTGTGTAAATGATAGGTATAGCTTACATTACAGTCTTCACAAGTCATTACATAGCCGCATTTCCGACAGGAAACGAAAGTGGAATGACCTCTTCGGTTAAGGAAAAGTATCGTTTGCTTGCCATTTTTGAGATTTTCCTCTATTGCATCAAATAAAGGCTTGGAAAAAATAGATCGGTTTCCATTTGCAAGCTCCTGCCTCATATCCGTTACATACACTTTCGGAAAAGACATATTCACTCTGTTTTCAAGGGTTATAAGCTCATAATTTCCAATCTCGGCATTGTAGTAGCTTTCTATGCTCGGTGTTGCACTTCCGAGAACGACTTGACAGCCGGTTATCTCTTTTAATTTTATCGCCGTTTCCCTTGCGGAATATTTGGGCGTTGTGTCGGATTTATATGAATTTTCGTGTTCTTCGTCTATTATTATTACACCTAATTTGTTAAAAGGGGTAAATATTGCGGAGCGGGGACCTATCATTATTGATATTTCGCCCTCTCTTGCTTTCTTCCATTGGTCGAAACGTTCTTCATCGGTCATTTTTGAATGAGTGAAAGATACATTTTTACCGAATCTGCCCGTAAAGCGTTCAACTGTCTGAGGTGTGAGGGATATTTCCGGAAC
>JAFUUG010000114.1 GCA_017483905.1 Bacillota bacterium | reverse complement strand
TGATCAACTACGATACCTGCCATTTCTCTTATTTTAGCAAGCATATCAAGATCCTTTTCTGAAGGGATCTCCTTTATGACTTCACCCGTTTCGGAATTCTTTATGCTGACCATAACTCTGTGAGTCTTTTCGTGAATAGCATAACTGAATTCCTTTTTTACCGGTTTTAGTTTCTCGTTAGCCTGATCTATTGCAGCTTTGATCTTATCCTGGAGTGCTTTGCCGCTGTAAAGTTCTTCTTCAAGGGCAGCATTTTCCGCTTCGCTGTTTCCTTTTAGTGCAAAACTTGCAGAACCTTCTTTATTATTTTGAGTTGAAGTCTTAATATCCTGCTGTTTAATGGTATTTTTGGCTTCGTCTTCCTTTTTTATTTTATTTTGCAGTTCATACGTCATCTGGTCATATTCTGTTGATGATTTTTTTTCGTTCCCTGATATTTTATTAATGCTATTAAAATCCATTTTAATAGAGCCTCCTCCTGATAAATTTTATTACTGTTTACTGTCAAAATTTGAAGAAAAATTCTGTTGATACAACCCTATATTGTTGTATGCGGAAAATACTTTTGTATTTATTTTGCTTTCTTTCAAATTTTTCTTTAAGCGTTTCATTATTTTATCCGCCAAAACCATATTCTTTTTATCAAGTTCATAAATTTCATTGGCAACTTCTTTTATTTTCGCATCTATCCGCATAACATCCTTGTCATTTTCATTTGCATTCGCTCCTTGAACGGCGTTTTGAATATTCCTGAGATCCTTGAAATATATTTCTCTGTTTTCCATTAACTCAATATATTTTTCGCATGCATCATCACTATCATCTTTATAGGAATATCCTTTGGTAAGAGCCAATATATTTTTAAGTATCGTTAAAGACTTTTCTTTTAAATCAATTAACCTATCGTCCATATGATCACTTCTCTATCATAACATACTTTGAAGTATATTCATCTGACTGGTCGAACTTGTCACAGCACTTTCCATTGATGCAAAAAGTTTATAATAATAGTTTTCTTTATTATATAACCTTGTCTGCTCATCGGAAAGTCTTTTTGATATTTCTTTAAGTTCTTTTGTAAGAGAATTTTCAAATTCGGATACCGTACCTTTTATACCGGCTTTCTGTCTGAGAGAACCGTTCGTACCGGTCACATCGTTTACTGCACTGTATAATCTGTCACCGATACCCTCCTTTGATTTTGTAAACATTTCTTCTATCTTATCACCGTACTTGGCAATAGACTCTTTTAATTTATCTTCGTCTATTTCGAGATATCCGCCCTTAGTATAATCGGAAGAAGTAGTTATACCGATCTCGTAAAGCGATAATGACGAACCATCTGATGTCTTTACACTTGTATACATTATATCACGGAATCTTGAAAGCATCGTATTAAGTGTATCATCACGATAAAGAAGACCCGTCTTTGCAGCTTTATTCCATTTTTCGACCTGCTTTTCATCGAGAGATGCTTCTTCTTCATCGGTCATAGGCTCATAGAAACTGTATGAATCGCTTTTCTTTCTTGTTTCAGTTGTTCGTCCGTTTATATCTGTTATCAAAGTATTGTATGCATCAATAAAACTCTTAATGTTCT
Source organism: Bacillota bacterium (assembly GCA_017483905.1). Taxonomy (GTDB): domain Bacteria; phylum Bacillota; class Clostridia; order Lachnospirales; family CAG-274; genus RGIG4831. The sequence continues at coordinate 5,025 of JAFUUG010000114.1, read as the reverse complement.
CAAAAGTCTTATCCGTATCATCTACAGCTTTTACTTCGTATTCCTTACCTATTTCCGCAAAATTATTTACTGTGATGTTCATATCTCCGACATCAAATGTGTTTGATGTACGGGTAGTAGCAATACCGTCTATTTCAATTTTAAGATCGGATGCCTTAGTATGTTTTGGACTATCTTCCGACGTATCTATTCCAAGTTTATTAAATACCCCTTGCGAATTTTCTCCAAAGTCAATTGCATTGCTTGTACCGGTAGCTGTACTTGATAAGGTAAATGCACTCGTTGCGGAAGAGTATTTAAGTTCAATTCCCGCACCCTTGAGTTCTCTTTGCAGATCTGCAACGGTAAAATCATTACCTATAGTTATACTCTTGTTATTGATCTTTATTGTTTCTCCGGCTATATCATCCGATATATCTGAAAGTTTGGTCGAAGTAGTAATCTTGTTTGTCTGTGTTCCGTTGACTCCAAGCTGCTGTGCAGAAGACAAACTGAAAGTACTGCCTTTTTCACCTAAAACAAAAGAAGCACTGTCATCTCCATTTATGCTGACGGATACTTTACTTCCGCCTCCGCTTGTTTGTCCGAAAGCATCGGCAAGTTTGTTATTAAGAACATCTTGCAAATTATCTTCGCTTTCACTAAGATCACCAGATGTTACAGTTATCTCCTTTGCAACACCATCAAGAGAAGCCGTGAATTTTAAATCGGTACCGTTTTTTATTGAATCTGCTAAACCCGCATTACCTGATACACTGAGTTTACTTGCAGTTATCGGAGTACCCTTGCAGCTGTCTGCCTGTGCAAGACTATTCACCTTTATACTGAAGGATTCCGTACTTTTGCTTGAATTTATCTTGATAGCACTGCTTTCCGCACCGTTTAAAGTAACAGTATTTTGATAGTTATTAAATGCAGAAGAAAAACGTATAGAATTAGAGCCTGACTGAAGAAACTTTGATTTAAAATCATCTATAGAAGTAGCAACTTCTCTGTAAGCCTCCTGTTTCCATGTTGTCCATTTCTGCTTTCTGGGCATATTTTTATATTTTTCGCTTTCGGCATCCATTATCTGATTTATCATACTTTCCGTATCTATGCCGGAAAAACCGGTAATACGATTTACTGTAGAAGCCATAAATATTCCTCCTTTTTGAATATATAGCACAACGTTATAAAATATTTCGTGCTATAAAAATTAATCATACAAACTGTTTTCATCCTGAATGACCTATATTAAAGACACCCGTCATTATATCGGGTTATTACCGAAAGCAATATGTAGAACACCCGATATTTAGCTAATATAGTTCCTATGTATTTTATCGGTAAAACTTAATTAAAATTTAACCCTTATAAAAAAATATTTATAACTCCTTACTACTTACCCCTCTAATGTAATATCACCCGATTCAAATTCAAATTCTTTTATATTCGGCTTTTTGCCCGTATCCTTGGAATTAAATCCGAAATTGACTTTGCCCGATGTTTTTATTTCCTTTGTGTACTCTTCCGGAGTTATTTTAAGTTCGCCGTCTTCGATCTCATATTTACCGCCCCACATCTGAACAATTTCAAAGCTGTCCCCGACTTTGCACTCCATCGACCAATCTTTTAAATCGTTTTCTCCGCTGTTTTCAATAGTCACGTCGTATTTTGCGAATTTCTCGCTTTCGCCTTCCCATTCTTCAAGTTTTTCAATCGAAACTTTTACACCGTCTTTCTCGGATTCAAGCTTTTTAAAAACTTCTTCGCTGCTTTCTTCAGTAGATTCCGTTTCCGAAGATGTGTTTTCCGTAGAACCCTCGTCTGTATTTTCGCTTGTTTCCTCGCTCGTATCGGCAAATTCCGTCTTAACACCGCCGTTCCCGTCACTGTTTACATATATATTTATCCCACCGCAGCCGCTTAAACAAAACGACATCATAAGCACAGCGGAAATCGTATGAACATATCTTTTCATTAATAGCCTCCATAACCGCAAAACGAGGCTTTACAAAATGCGTAGAAGCCCCGTTTAATGTAAAATATTGTTTTTATTTTAAAGAAAAAGCAATCAATCGTCAACTTCTTCTACTCTGATAAACGAAATACCGTAATCATCAAGAGGTGCTATCATCTTCTCGACCCCGTCATGTGTTTCGTGTATTCCATATTTCCATTTTCCCTTCTTATCGGAATAATGAATGCCTTTTAACGTGAGTTCCTTAACAAACTCATTTAATTCGATAGTACCTTTTCCAAAGAGCTTATTATACCATACCCCATGTATTATCCATGAGTTATCGGGTTCATATCTGGTCTTTTTACCCGTATAGGCATCTATCATAGCTATAACGCACTTATTTTTGCTTGGATTAACGAAGTATTCGCTGCCATCTATCAGACGTATAACGATACATTTCGACATTTTATTCACTTCCCTTTTACTATAAAGTTACTTTTATTATTATATCATACATAATTTAAAAAGAAAAGTCGTCAAAGGCAATTTTTTATATTAAAAATTTGTTACAAAAATTTCTTTTTTCTTACATTTTTGATTACCTCCTGCTTTCAATCGGATTTTTCTTATAAAAAATGCACAAAAAAATTTTTTGAAAAATTTCTTTTTTCTGTATCATTTTTTATAAATTTGTTATATAATATATAAGGAATCTTTAAAAGATTCGTGCTGCAACGTTTTAAAAAGGAGGTTTTATCGTTGGATAAGTTATCAGCAGAGAAGAATATAAGCTTAAAAGGAAGAAATTTCCTTACATTAAAAGATTTTACAAAAGAAGAAATAAATTACTTATTGAGTCTGTCAGCAGACCTAAAGGATAAAAAGAAAAAAGGTATCCCTGTTGATATGTTTAAAGGAAAAAACATAGCACTTATTTTTGAAAAGACCAGCACGAGAACACGCTGCTCCTTTGAAGTTGCAGCTTACGATCTCGGAATGGGTGTTACATATCTTGACCCAAAAGGCTCCCAGATAGGAAAAAAAGAGAGTATCGCCGATACCGCAAGAGTACTCGGAAGAATGTTTGACGGCATTGAATACAGGGGATTCGGACAGGCAATAGTTGAAGAGCTTGCAAAATATGCGGGAGTACCTGTATGGAATGGTCTTACGAATGAATACCACCCTACACAACTTCTCGCCGATATGCTCACGATAAAGGAACATATCGGCAGACTCGAAGGCGTAAGATTCGTATATATGGGTGATGCAAGATTCAATATGGGTAATTCCATAATGATAGCTTGTGCAAAAATGGGTATGCACTTTGTTGCCTGCACAAATGAAAAATATTTTCCCGATAAGGAACTTGTTGCACAGTGCGAAGAATGGGCAAAGGAAAGCGGTGCTTCGATAACTCTTACAAGCGATGTCAGAGAGGGAACGAAAAATGCCGATGTGATCTATACCGATGTATGGGTATCTATGGGTGAACCCGATGAAGTATGGGAAGCAAGAATAAACGATCTGAAGCCTTATCAGGTGAACAGCGAAGTTATGAAAAACGCAGGAGATAAAGCTGTATTTATGCACTGCTTACCTGCATTCCATGATTTAAAGACAACGATAGGAAAGGAAATATCCCAAAAATTCGGCATTGATGAGATGGAAGTTACCGATGAAGTTTTTGAATCAGCCGCTTCTGTTGTATTTGACGAGGCAGAAAATCGTATGCACACCATAAAGGCTGTCATGGCAGCTACATTACAATAAGATCTATGTTTTTACGGTTCAAAAAAAATCCGGGAAAACAGATCAAGGAAAATTGATTATGAAATAGATCAGGAAGGTTGATTTTTATGAATTTCGCAAATGTATATGATTTTGACAAAACCATATTTGACGGTGATTCGACAGCCAAATTTTATTTTCATTGTCTGAAACGGTATCCGTCTATACTTGTTTTTCTTCCGCTGCAAGGACTGTATTTTATGCTGTATCTTGCAAATATCGTTACAAAGACTGTATTTAAAGAAAAAATGTATCTCTTTCTAACAAGAATACCCGATGTCGATTCCGAAATAAATCTTTTTTGGAAGAAAAATATGCTGGGGATAAAAAAATGGTACAAGAAAAATAAAAAGAAAGATGATATTATTATTTCCGGTTCTCCCGAGTTTCTTCTCAGACCTGTCTGTAAAAAAATCGGAATATCAAATCTCATAGCTTCCCGTGTTGATAAAAAAACAGGGAAATATACCGGTCTTAACTGTATCAATTCCGAAAAGGTGAACAGGCTCAGGGAAAAATTTCCTAATATCAGAATAAAAGAATTTTATTCCGATTCATATATAGATGAACCCCTTGCGCTGCTTGCGGAAGAAAGCTATCTGGTTGACGGTGAAAATCTGTATCGTTGGCATGAGTATAAAAACGGAGTAAAAATATTAAAAAAATGATGAAAAAAATTATATCTTCAAAAACAAAATACAAAATACAGGAAAAGATCTACAATTTTTCGATCTTGCTTGAAATAATAGTTGCCATCATAATAATCATTGCAATATGTATTTCTTCATTTAATATGCTTTATTATATGATAACTACAGTTTCCCTCTCTTCCGATACAAATATGTTCAGAGAATATTTGGACATAGCCTTTGACATTGTTATCGGAATAGAGTTTGTAAAAATGTTGTGCAGACATAATCTGAATTCCGTAATAGAAGTGCTTCTCTTTGCAATATCAAGAGAAATGATAATAACCCATACTTCTCCCCTTGAAAATTTCCTTACCGTAGCTGCTATTGCCATATTATTCCTGGTACGCAAGTATTTATTTATTTCTTCTGTTGATAAACCGGGGCATACTAATCAAAACAATACATAAAATGATAAAGACTCACATATACAAAAAATTGCGAGTCTTTATTTTTATATAGGTCAAATCTGTATTTCAGCAAAAAATATATTGTATTTTTTTTTAAAATCTGTTATCATTATACTGATAAGCAAAATAAACGATCTATAGAAAAGAGGCAAAAAAAATGGCAGATAATACGCTGAAATTAAGTCTTAAT
>JAFUUG010000113.1 GCA_017483905.1 Bacillota bacterium | reverse complement strand
TGCAACAAGTGAAGTTGTTCAGGTGTTTGTCGAGGGTGTGGATCAGCTTGAAACATATTTCGGAAGATATATACCGCAGTTTTTCTATTCCATGCTTGCACCTCTTCTGCTTTTTGCCGCACTTGCACCGATAAGCCTGAAAGCATCGGTAGTGCTTTTTATATGTGTTCCTCTGATACCTGTATCTATAGTGATAGTTCAGAAGATAGCAAAGAGGCTTTTAAGCAAATACTGGGGAAAATATACACAGCTTGGAGATACTTTTTTAGAGAATATCCAAGGGCTAACCACTTTGAAAATTTTCGGTGCAGACGGCGACAAACATATTGAAATGAATGAAAAAGCAGAAGAATTTCGTATCGTGACGATGAAAGTACTCACGATGCAGTTAAACTCAATAATAGTAATGGATATCATTGCTTACGGCGGGGCGGCTGTCGGTGTCATAATTGCGGTATCGGAAGTCTTATCGGGCAAAACAGAAGTATGGGACGCATTTAAAATAATAATGCTCTCTGCCGATTTCTTTTTGCCGATGCGGGCATTAGGCTCGTTTTTCCATATCGCAATGAACGGTATGGCGGCAAGTGATAAGATGTTTGCAATGCTTCGGATCGATGAGGGGGAAAAAGGCAGTAAAGAGATCGACGGTAAAAATTTTGATATCCGTGCGGAGGGTCTTACATTCTCTTATGACGGGGAGAGAAATGCACTCGATAATGTTTCCCTTAAACTTGAAGAAGGCAAATTTACCGCTGTTGTCGGAGAGTCGGGCTGCGGAAAATCTACTCTTGCATCTCTTATTACGGGGGCAGTAAAAGGTTATTCGGGTAGTCTTACTATCGGAGGTATCAATGTATATGAACTTAAAAATGAAAGCATTTACGATAATATCACCATAGTGAGTTCAAACAGCATAATATTTGCGGAAACGATAAGAGAAAATATGATGCTCGGCAAAGAAAATGCTACAGATGAAGAGATGATAGCTGCTTTAAAAGCAGCAAAAATATGGGATTTTCTTGATACACAAAACGGGCTTGATATGAAGATACAGCAAAACGCCGCTAATCTTTCCGGAGGTCAGAGGCAGAGGATAGCCCTTGCAAGAGGTCTGCTCAGGAATTCTCCTGTGTATATATTCGATGAAGCTACATCAAATATAGATGTCGAGAGTGAAAACGACATTATGTCAACGATAAGAAATCTTAACAAAACGGTGCTTCGTATTACGCATCGCCTTGAAAATGCAGTATCTGCCGATAAGGTATATGTACTTGACGGCGGAAAATGTATAGGAAGTGGAAAACATAGTTTCCTTATGGAAAGCTGCCCTAAATATAAGGAATTATATATGGCACAGGCTGAATACGAAAAATATGCAAGAAACGGGGTGACATCATGACGGAAAAGAAGAAAAGAAGAAGCGACATTGTTATAATGGGCAGGATGATAGGACTTGTCAAGCCGCTTGCGTATCACATGATATTTGCGGTCATTTTGGGGGTGCTCGGCTATTTATGTGCCGCATCTGTTACTGTCTTGGGTTCGGCGGCTCTGCTTGAGGCGGCCGGCGAAAATTACGACAAGGCAAAGATGCTTTTTATTATGATAGGTGTATTTGCCGTTTTAAGAGGAATTTTACATTACGGGGAACAGAACCGAAACCATTTTATTGCATTTACTTTGCTTGCACTTATAAGAGATAAGGTCTTTGCGGCTTTGCGCCGTCTTGCTCCTGCAAAGTTAGATGTAAAAAATAAGGGGGAACTGGTATCTTTGATAACAAATGATATTGAACTTCTTGAAGTTTTCTACGCACATACGATATCGCCTGTATGTATTGCTGTACTGACCTGTATCGTAATGCTTATATTCTTTGCTTATCTTGATCCCGCATTTGCGGTCGTGGGACTTGTCGCATATATATTTGTGGGTTTTGTTCTGCCGTCGATATTTTCAAAAGTGATGAATGAAGATGGCGTTGCCTTTCGAGAGGGGGCAGGAGAATTATCGGGATATATGCTCGATACTCTTCGGGGTCTTGCCGAAACATTAAGCTATGGGGGAACGGATAAAAGGCGCAGGCAGATGTGCGACAGGACAGATAAATTAAATGAGCTGCAAAAAAGTCTGAAAAAGAAAGAGGGACTTTCGGGGGCAGTCA
>JAFUUG010000112.1 GCA_017483905.1 Bacillota bacterium | reverse complement strand
CAACAGAATTGGCAGCCTGAAAAGAGAGAAAGAATTGATGCATCAATTTTTGTCTGTAGTATTCTTTTTTGATGAGGGAAAAGCAGCACAAAAAAGTACATACTTTTCCTAACATCATAAGGGAGTATTCATCTTTATAAAAGATGGCTGAAAATATATCAAATTTTCCCGCCGCCTCACCGAAATTAGGGGGTATGCGGTTTAGCGGACGGAAAAATTTGAAGTATAGTTGATTTGCGAAGATATTTAACCTTTAGCAATATTCATAAGATAAAATATCTTCGCTGCTGTTGTTGCTGTTATCTTCCTGCTTGCCAGCAAGACCTTAGCATTTTGTATTTCCTTATCGGTCAAAGAATCATCGGTATCACGCACATAATCGAGTATCTTTTGGATATCTTTATTCGTGATACCGTTCTCTCCGTCAATATCGCCTATGTAGTTTAAGGATATTGGCTTTTCGGGATTATTCTTGTTATATTCCTCGACGGTTTCGGCGGCTTTGCTGTTTATGTTTGCGTAGACCTCAATACCGTCAAGGGCGTTTGCTTCGATATTGTTTATCGTATCGGGAAGAACAACATTTTTCACCGTATCATTATTTTTCAGGAAGTCCGCACTAATAGACGTTACAGGTACACCGTTCACACTTTCGGGGATATTCACTATTTCCTCGTTTCCGTCATAGTCTGTTATTTTGCCGCTATCATCGGAGGAAACTTTTCCCGTTGCTGCTTCGGTGGTGTTTTCCGCACTTGTTTCTGCTGCCGAAGTTGTTGTGCTTTCAGAAGTGCTCTCCGTGCTTGCTTCGGAAGTGGCTTCCGTGCTGTGCTCTGTACTCGTTTCGGAAGTAGCTTCTGTGCTGCTCTCCGTACTTGTTTCTGTTGTTTCTGTGCTTTCCGAAGTGGCTTCTGTAGTTGTTTCCGCTTTCATATCCTTGTCATACAAAAGAAATTTTGTCTGTGGGTCATCAGACACGGAAATTGCCCCCCACAACTCCGCATTGTGTACCCGTAATCAAAGCAGCACCGGGTAATGCCGCCGTAAAAATTTTTGATATTCCCATAAATTTACCCCTCTCCATTGTCTGCTCTATAATGTCATTGAGAATATTCTGCTGATTAGATTATATGGCGGTTTCAACGAGAGAAACCGCCGTTTTGCCGATTAGAAATCATAAATCAAAAGGCTGTCCTGTGTTAATGTCTTTTCATTTATTCCCTGTGTCGAATTTGTGATCATATCATCGCTCTTGAATTGCACTATCTCAAATTCGGGAGATATGTATTCTTTTTTCATTTTCAAGTCCTCCTTATTCCATAACTATCTGAAAATCATCGGGAAGTGTTGTTCTTTCCTTGACTTCAAATGCAACGATATATTCTGCATTACTGTCTGCCTGTGCTGCTGTAAGAATACTTCCGTCAGGGAATTTAACACTTTTATAAACAGTATGTATCTTTCCGTCCTCTGCTCCGTCTTTGCCTGTGTTGCTTCCGTCATCAAGCGGCTTTATTATTTCACCCTGCATATTTTTTATAGCAATATGATCTAATCCCGATACATCGGTACCATTCGGTATCGTATAGACAAGATATAGATTTCCTTTGACCTCGTCCACACAATACCCGATATTTTCTTTATCCTCTACCGCCTTATATGAATTTGCGGTATTGGGTACATAAACAACGTGTACCACGGCACCATCAAACTTGATGTAAACAACATACGAATATGGATCATCGCTGCTTCTTTGAACCACCGATGCCGTACCTCCTCCGTATACTTCTTTTAGCTCATACCCTTCTGCCGGTTCTAATGTCATACCCACCGATCCATACGGAGGCACAACAGATCGGTCAAACCTTACTTTCCCCTCTCCCGTTACATCTGCATCAAAAGTATATCCATCCACATACACAGCTTTTAATGTAATATCCTTTTCAGGGTAAATAGGGTTATATGCGTGATACATTTCCTGTGTCAGCGTGTCATCACCTGTTATCTTCCAGCCATTAAACACTCTTTTTTCGCCGGAAGTGCCTAATTCTAAGCCCATATCCGTAGGATCGGGAAGTATGTACATCTTTTCTTTTTCCACATAGTCTGTCAAAACAGTGGAAGTGCCGCCGTTGTCCTCGGGATATATGGTTATGGTGCATCTTACAATTTCGGGAACTTCTGCAATATGTATCTCTTGTCCGCAATATGGGCAATCACCCACATATTTACCATCCGCATCCTTTACATAATCAAAACTTTCATCTTTATGATAAACAAGCATATCCGAGCCATTATTATCCCTGTGGTCACACTTTTCTATTTCCACATAGTCTCTCCAGCGGCAGGCATATACTTTTCCATCTTCCGGGAACACACGCTCTATATTGTCAGGAGAATCACCTGCCGTAACTTTCATATCATCGCCAATAGTAAGCTTTCCCGAGCTCTTTTCTTTATCATGATCATAGATGGAAGCCAAGCTGTCATCATTATCACCTATTGCGCAGCTTCCTGCATTTAAGCGGGCACTGGTTTTGCTGCCCGCCCAGGCCGTTACCTTGCCGCCCGTTATACTGACAGGAAACACTCCCCCATTGAAGCTCGGCAAATCAAAGCTGCCTCCGATGCCCGCACCGGCTCCAAGACCTGTGGCATAAACCTCACCCCCCGTTATTTGGAGATATGCAAGCTCACCAAAAACGGTGGTATGGTCGTCCATATCGTCATATTTATATATCCCGTTTTCGCACGAGCCTATGCCTGCGCCTCTTTCACACGCTTTTGCTTTAACGATCCCGCCGGATATTATCGTAGGCAGAAAAGCACCCGCATATCCGCCGCCTATTCCTGAAGCTCCTTCTCCGCCCTCTGCGTTGACTTCGCCGCCTTCTATAATTATTTTCTTTTCTACACTGCTGTAATAAACATTGCCCTCTCCGCCGCCTATACCGGATCCGTGCTTTGCTCCCTTTGCATCGACGACACCGCCTTTTATGACTATATCTCCGTACAATGTCGGGGTATGATAATCCGTTTGGCTGTAGTCATCAGTGCCGCCCGTGCCTATGCCTGCGCCGCCGTAAGCGAAACTTTGTGCGTTCACTTTTCCGCCGTATATTATTGTCCCGGTGTGGTTTCCTCTTCTGGCATTATTTCCATCATGTTGAAGAGTACAGCCGCCGCCTATTCCTGCACCGCCGCCGCCGTGGGCAGTTACATTGCCGCCGTACATAATAAAGCCCGCCGTGCTCTTGGAATAGTGCTGGTCGCCGTTTTTGCCTCCGCCTATTCCCGCACCATATTCACCTGCATAGGCTTCGACAGTGCCTCCGTATATAGTCACAGCACTGCCGCAGCCGCCGCTTAAATTCGGCGTATTCATTCCGTCGCTGCCTCCGCCTATTCCTGCGGCATTTTTTGCGCCGTGGGCTTCGACTTTGCCACCGTACACCGTCACATCGCCGCAATGTTCATTTTCGGCATTACCGCCTATGCCTGCCTGACCCTTATCACCCTCTTCGCATATCAAAGAACCGCTGTCTTTTTCCTGCGAATATACACTCAATGAAACATCTCCATGATTTACATTTACAGACAATCTTATTCCATCGTGGCATGTAAGCGTTGCACCGTCGCAGAGCAGGAGATGTGTATTGCCCGTTATGGTAAGACGATTTTGAAATTCTCTGCTTTCCTTTAGCACATACCAGCCTTCCCCGAAACCCGTACCTATCTGATCGGGAATTTCGGCAACATCCGTATAATCGCTGCAAGTCCTTGTTTCTTCAATCACCTTTTTACTTTCTGTATCCCACGAGCGATAAATATAGCTTATTTCCGCCTTTGGCTCTTCTGCAAGGACAGTCTGCAAAAAACTATTTGATAAGCCGAATATATCGATATTTACAGGTATCTCTGCCCCAAAAAGAGCAACTGCCAAAAAAGCTGATCCGATGCGTTTTAATGTGTTTTTCTTCATTTGATTATTCCTTTCCATATAAACTGTGATGCAGCTATTCAGCCCATCTCTGCTTTGCAGCAGTATCTATTCTGTATTCCTTTTTCGTTTTTGTTCTCATTTCATAACAATATCAAACGTAGTTTCGGGAAGTTCCGTTTTACCCTTTATCTCAAAAGCAACAAGATATTTTACGCCCATATCTTCCGCTTTGATCATACTTCCGTCCGGCAGTTGAACGCTCTTATATATCGTATGTATTTTTCCGTCTGTACCGCCGTCAAGTGTACTGTTATGTATTCCGTCATAATCGACCTTAACAGGCTCTATAATATTCCCTTCTCCGTCAACGATCGCAACATGATCATACTCTGCAATTTTGTCAGCAGCCGTTTTGTCTATCAGATAGATAAGATACAGAT
>JAFUUG010000111.1 GCA_017483905.1 Bacillota bacterium | reverse complement strand
TATAAATTTTTTTGGTATACTTTTGTTATACTTGATAAAAGAAAGTATATGCAACACAATGATGTAAATAAAGAGGACTGCAATACCATCAAATATCAATAAAGGCTCAATATCTTTATAAAAAAATTTATATTCTTAAATACGTTAATTAAAAAAGTAGAAATCTATGTTCATGAAATTATAACTAATGGTAAAGAGATTATATTATTTTTTATTATGGATTATATGTTCTAAAGAATTACTTGCATCTTCAAATGCTTTATTTATATGGTTTCTCATATTCTGACGTCTTAGCATTCTTAGCTCATTTATATTAGTTTGTTCTTCCGGTTTACCGTATTCGTCATGTTTTTCAAGTACAAACGAAAAGGTCTTTTCATCAATTTTTTTGTACGATCTATCATAGGCCCTATTCAATATAAAACTTACAGAAGTTAGGATAAATTTTTTAGCTCTGGTAAATTCAAGTTTATCAAGTGCATTTATATTAAATTCACCTTCTATTTCCTTGCTAAATTTATACCCTAATTTATCATACAGATCTGAATATATACATGTTTCTGCAAAATTACTTTCACACGTTGCCCCTTTGCTATGAAACCTGTTAAAAAGAGTTTGAGACATAACCTTTTCGATCATTGTTTTCATTTTCAGAAGTTGTTCATATTCAATATCTGAAGTAGATTTTATATCTTTTACCGGCATCATTTCCGTAATGCCGTCTAAATTTATATCTTTGTTTGGATTCCCTTTTTCAAAATAGTAAATTGACGAAAAAGAACCTTTAGAAATAAGGGGATATATTATCTCACTAAACAATATGATAGATCGTTTCAGCGATCTTGCCCACTCTTCAATGTTTTTTATTGTTTTGAATTCTTTACTGTTTTGAAATTCATTATCAAATCGTAGATTTACACAGCCTTTATGAAACGCCTTAACGGAAAGATCAAGATATGCTCCATAATCATATGATACAGGCATTATCATAGCCGTAGCAAGTGCATCCAATAATACATCATTATTTACGGTAGCGGTATCTAAAATACCGATTTCATTTATGTTATTAAATAAGATATGCATCGGCAAAATTGACTTAAATGCCTGAATATCGATAAAAGCAGTGAACTTATCCTCCGATTCCTTATAGTATTCTCTTATTACATTGCATACAACAGCATAAGTATCATAGTACTTAGATATTATATCTTTCATTTCATGAATTGTTTTACATTCTTCAATCGATGCATAAAATTTTTCCGGAGACAGCTTATTATAAAAATTCACAAGAGAAAAATACGAGATACAAGCAATTTTAGGAAATGTAATATTTATTTCCTTATCAGTGGATCTAATTTCACAATCCTGATTTATCACATAGCATAGATAATCCATATCGTTCTTTTCACTATAGATTTTTTCGATTATCTCTTTATTTCGATTTGATAATGATCCGGCACTTTGTGTGAATTTATCCATTTTTAATTTTTTTAGCTCTTTAAGCAGAC
>JAFUUG010000110.1 GCA_017483905.1 Bacillota bacterium | reverse complement strand
TGAAGAAAAAAATAAAAAGATTTATTTCGGGTCTGATAGTTTCTGCAATGGCACTTGAGGCAATTCCGTTATCGGCGTTTGCATCGGAGGCGAAGGTTCTTGACTATGTAATACCCGAAACAGGTGCGGAAAAGGTAATATCTGTTGCGACAGCAAGCACGGATGTGAACGAAGGGAAAAGCTATGTACTCACGTTTGCACGAAATGAAAGTGCGGGAGAAGCATCTTTTAAACTAAAAACAGTGGATATATCCGCTAAATATGGTGAAGATTATGTAATAAAAGGCTTTTTCGGCACAGAAGTTAAAAACGAGGGGCAAAAAACACTTCTTGAGCAAAGTGCCAACAGTGAAGAACAGCAAATGAGAAAGGAAACTGTCAAAGAAGAGATGCTTGAAGCTAAGGCAGAATACGATGATACAGTATCGGGTAAAGCCTTAGATGTGCGGCTTCGGGAAGAGATAGTGCAGGAAACTTCCGAAGAAACAGAGTTTACAAATAACGAGAGCATTTCGGGCAGCTTTGATGATGTTTTTGATTATGATAAAATGTCCGAAAGCGGAGAAGTTTCTCTTGCTGCCCTGAAACAGGCACAGACGGGCAAAGCAACAAGAAAAACATCAAACACCGAGTTCGCACACATAGAGGATCTGTTTACACAGGATATGCGTGATAATTTCGGAGATATTCTTGAAACATCATCGGAAACTCTTGTTACATTCAAGGACGGTGAAACTCTGGCACAGGCAGAGATAGAGATACTTGAGGACAGTATATCGGAGGGTTTGGAGGTTGCCGATTTTGTTATCTCAGATGCTTCCGAGGGTTATAGCATAGGCTCAAGCATAAATTGTTCTCTTACAATAAATGACAACGACAAAAAAGAAAAATCTGTTATTTCTTTTTCGGACAAAAGCTACATCAGCGAAAATGGCACTATAGAGGTCAAGGCGATAAGAAGTGGTGCTGAATATTCGCTTGCAACGGCTGTGATCCGCACCATTGAGGACGGCAGCGCAAAGTCCGGGGAAAATTACGCTTCGGTTTCAAAAACTATAGAATTTGCTCCTTATGTTACTGAACAGTCGGTAAATATACCCGTGTTTTCAGAAAAGGAAGCAAGTTTTACCGTGGAATTGTGTGAAATAAAAGGTGCCGATGCCGGCGATATATTAAGCTGTAAAGCCACAATAATGCCTCAAGAAAAGTACAGTCCTATAGCGGAAGAAAAAGATGATATCAAACTAATGGAAGATGACGATCATGAAGAATTCAGTATAACATTAGGTGGCAGGGATTATACCGTAAAGTATGACACCGATAGTAATGTAGGCGATATCATAGATACAAATGTAACCCCCGAGGTCACGGTGGGAAAATACTTTTTTCCATATCCGGTAGGCACAAAAGGCGGAACATTTTCTTACGGGATCTATTCGGGAAATAATCCCGGTTGGCGAGGCAGCAGAGAAAGTCACTACGTTTCTGCGGGAGATGCAGATGATGACGATGCGGAAAATCCGACAGGTGCGGCATATCTCTATTATTACAGTGCAAAGACGAGCCATAAGGGAATGTCTATTGCCGATGCGGGAAACGGCGGAACTTTCTTCAATACAACTCCGTATCAGTATTCAACGGCAGACTGGAGAGAACGTGCAAGCTTCGGTGGGGGACAAAGAGTTGATTTCTACCTTAACAAAGGCGGAAGCGGACTGAAGGACAGCGAAGAAACTGTTTACGGCGAATTTGGCAGAACAGCGGATAATACTTCCATCAAATTCCTGAATACATCCGGAACACCCGCAGATATTGATATAAATATGAGAGTAAGAGTAAATGACGATACAAGCGGACGAACACCAAAAGATGAGCTTTATGTTTACGGTATAACGGCTATGTACCGTGAATATAAGATAGAACTGATACAGCCCGCCGAGATGCAGTTTTTAAAGGCCGACGGCAGCTTTGAGAGCAGAAAACCCGCAAATGTCTTTCTTGCAGAGGGTCATGAGAAAAGATACTACGGTCAGAAATTGCAGATGAACATAAAAGGAACGGATAACGAGGATATATACGGCGTTATTGACCATTACAGAATAACGATAGGCGACGGAAAAATAACAAAGTCATTTGACTATGTTCCTTCGTCTACGGAAGAAACCTCGAAAAACTCATCAACAATAAGCTTTAATGACAGTTTTGTCCATCTTGTTGCATTGAATACTCCGATAGTGGAGGAAACAGGAAAGGGCTTTATAACAAAGATGAGCATACAGCCTGTATTCAAGTATAAGGATGTTTCTGTTGAGGTGCGCTCAAGCAGCAATGGCTATTTTGAGATGGGTAACATTTCCACCGGCACACACAGCTTTCATCAGGGCGATAAGATATCGCTCAAAGGCATAAGTACAAAGGAAGGCTATGACTATCTGGGCTATCATTCGATAGAATACAAAAATGCCTCTGATACGCTGCCTGTTTCCGATGCGGTCTATTTCAGCTCAACAACCGATCAAAGCGATATGGTGATGACTCTTAATGATGAAAAATATATACTTGAACCTGTATTTATGCAGGCTAATTATATAGGAGTGAAACTTACCGACAGTGCAAAACAGTATCTTAATGTTTCAAATTTGGTACATAAAAATGCTCTCAATGACGAAATGAAACACAGCCTGGAAACAAATGGTCTTGAATATGTGTTGAAAACCGATATACAAAAAAACGATATGGATGCAAATGCTTATTCCCTTAATACAGGTGTCGTGTATACAATGGAAGCAAAGTCGAAAGATGACCGTTACAGACCGGTTTTCAGAGCCTCTGCAAAGGAAGCTCTTAAGGTTGTTGGTAATTCTTTTGATTATATCGTAAATTCGGCTGTGGATAAAAATATCATCACGATAGATGCCGAGGCGATCCCATTGGGAAATGCAAGTACATTTGCTGTTTCGGGATATGCGGTAATGCCGTATTCCTCTGTGAGAAGCTCGGGCGTGGAAATGGGCAGCAGCGGAGTTTCGGGGGTCATGCTTTATGCAAACGGTGAATATATGACATCTGCCGATAATAAAACTATGCTTAGCAGACTTTCGGCAACGAGCGATGGCAGTGGTTTCTTTAAATTAAATGGTTTAAAGGGATATGATAACGATACCGTAAGTATTAAGATAGATGACGGAAACTCACAGAGTGTACAGTATATTACCTTAAATTCGACAGGTCTTGCTGAAAAGGATATTTCCTACACCAAACCTGTCAAAGATGAAAGCGGCAAATATATCGATACTCCTGTAATAGAGCACGGTTACGAGCTTAATCTCGGTAATGTGGAACTGCCTGTCCGTACAGGCTATGTACCTTATGTAAGCAGCATCACATATACAGTAGATCCAATAAAGGACTTTGATTACGATACAAGAAACAACGAAATAGCAATACTGGCAACGTATGCCAATATAACGGCAAATGTGGTAACAAACGGCAGAAATGTAGAGTCTGCCATATTCAGGACGATACATACAAACGGTACTTACGAGGATATGGAAGTAAAGTCGGAAAAAGAGCATCAAAGGGAATTTACCGTAAGGTATAAGCTTGACACATCGTTTCAGCCGGGAGATCTTCTTTATGTAATGTTAAAGGATAAAGAGGAAAGATACATTACCACACAGGGCGTTGATGAAACGACCGGCGAGCAGATAAGGCAGGAAAGCTATGAGGATATAATTTATACTCCAATATTCACGGGGCTTTCATTCTATGTGCCTTCTCTTGAAACAGAGCCGCAGACGTATGATTTTGAGAATACCGAAAGCGTTAATGTGCCTCTTTTAGGCGATGTTGCCGCAAGCCAAAAGACGGGCGGCATAAGCTTCAACAAGACATATTACGGTTCGGAAACTCAAGCAAACAGACCTTATACTTTATCATTTTATTTCTCGCCGGGCTACAGCACTATTGCAACGCAAACAGCCGGCACTACCCTCGGAAATATAAACAAAGGAAAAACTTCCGCTGCGCAGCAGCTTAAAAATACACCTGCCGCAGAGGAAGAACAATTGACGGCAAACCTTATCGATATG
>JAFUUG010000109.1 GCA_017483905.1 Bacillota bacterium | reverse complement strand
GAGTGAGGTATTATTATGCTTGTAAAGAGAATTATTTTGATTTTTGCGATATTGTTTGTTTTGTTTACAACAGCTTGTACGAGAGAAGATAATGCCGATGTTGGTTATGACAGTTCAAAGAGCTTTCAGCAAATATCGCAGGATGAAGCTAAAGAAATGATAACCAAGGATGACGGACATATTATTGTTGATGTCAGAAGATTTGACGAATATGATCGAGCTCATATTCCCGGAGCTATCTGTATTCCGAATGAAAGCATAGAAAATGAGTATCCGGAGGAACTTCCCGATCTTGAGCAAATCATACTTGTTTATTGCAGGAGCGGAAATCGCAGCAAACAAGCTTCGCAAAAACTTGTTGATATGGGTTATACAAATGTATATGAGTTCGGAGGAATAATTGATTGGACGGGTGAGATCGTCGGCGGAGAAAGAAATGAAACGGAAGAGGCTGTAACCATTAATTGATTATGTAAAAATCAGCAAAACAATTTGAGATATAGGAGCGTTTGAAAGTAACATTTCAGATGCTCTTTTTTTATAGGCGAAAAATTTTTAAAAATTTTTTTGATTTTGACTTATTAAAATACCCATATCTGTCTTCTTATTATATGTAAGTGAAATACAAATCATAAATAATTCAAGGTCATATGAAATTCCAATAAAGTAATAAAAATGCAATTATACATAAACAGGGAAAAATACATATAAAACTTGGGAGGATATTTATGTTGAAATTTTTAAATGTATATTTACTTACATCTATGATGTTGTTTAACGGAAGTTGCGTTAAGGTATCGGAAGTTTATACACCCTGCGGACATACTTCGATTTACTTTAGCGATGGGCAATATTATGAAAAAAGCTGCGGCGGAATAAATAAGACTTCAAATAATTACAATACGATACGGGAGTGCTTACATATTTGTCCGGACTTTAAAATTTATAATTTTGCTTATCCTGATGAAATTGAAGGTATCGGGAAAGAGATTCCGTATAATTATACTGCATCAAAAGAGCTGTCAGCAAATGTTTTATATTCTGTTGTTTATAAAGATTGGGAAATAATTAGATATGAAGCCGACCCTGTAAAGATAACTGCAGAATTAACAAAAGACGGCGTATTATGCAGAATAGTCATATACGAAGACAGGCTGAAGGTCTATCAGAAAGTGTCATTTTAAGAGGTGCGGTATGAGTGATGAAATGATTGAAAAGGCACAAAAATACCTTACATTTGTTTATGTGACACTAAAGATAGGCGTGCGTGATCTGTATGTTCTTCCTATAGGGCATATAGACAGCTTATTAAAGACTGCCGGTATATTGATGATAATAACCGGTATATGCGAATTTTTTGATCTGCTTTCCTTTTTGGACTTCAAAGGTGTGTTTCTTGCTTTCATTATACTTTTGATAATAAAAATAGTGCTAAAACTCCAAGAAAAAAACAACTTTTGAAATTCAAAAAAATTTTTTCCCTCAAAAATATATAACAGTAGAAAGCAATCGAAAATTCCTTATTTACAAAGGCAGGTGAGTGTATGAATGTTTTGTACGAAAACTGCTCACTCGGAGAGATAATGCTTGATATAAACCACGAAGACGAGGACAGTCTTAAAAGACTTTGCGAAAGCGAGTTTATATGTGCATTTTTGGACATCTCCGGCAAAGCATCTCATATAAAAAGTGAGGATTTTATGTTTATAGGCGGAAAGCTTATTTATGTTCCTGCTTTTTATATCCCGAAAACATCGGGGAAAACAAGCTTCTACATTCTCAGATCGATAGCCGAATACGAAAATTCCTTGGTTGATGATAACCAGTATCACTTCACAGAATCGGGGAGATTAAAGCCACCCGTAAGCGAAGTATATGAAACGGTCTATCTC
>JAFUUG010000108.1 GCA_017483905.1 Bacillota bacterium | reverse complement strand
TGTTCCGTCACCGTTATCATTAAGACTCAATATCTTATGTCCCTCATCTTTTAATGAACGAGGTACATTCTGCACAGGTTCTCCGTCATTCAAGTGTACTCTGAGCACCTGTCCGACCTCTATTTCCTCCATTGCAACCTTTGTCTTAACAAATGTAACAGGGCAATTTACATCGGTAATATCTACAAATTCATCTTCTCTTATCTCTGACATTTTTATTCTCCTTTCAGAATATCTCAAGTTCTTCTTTTTCTGAATTATTATTTTCTATATGAAATGAATTTATCACTGGATTATCTTTTTCCATAAGCGACAATATCATATAACTTGCATTTTTATCATAGGCAAGTCTTTTGTCCTCCTCTGACGGTCTTGACGGTGATTCAGGGTGTGAATGAAAGTTGCCGAGAGGAATAATGCCCTTCTTCCTCATTTCTTTTACTGCATTAAGCTGATCTTTTGGATTCATTGAAAAATGTTCATTTGAATGATCGATATTTTCAAGTACAAATATCTCCTTTATTTCTCTTACACCGTTTTTATCCGTTCCGCCTATAAGACCGCAGGCTTCTTCGGGAAAAACACGTCTTCCTGCTTCAATGATCTTTTCGAGCAGTTTTTCAGGAAGTCGTACTTTCATTTTCAAAAACCTCCTTTATTATCTCTTCTATTTCATCTTTTTTTACAATACCACGTCTGCGTGACTTTTCTTCTCCGCCCTTGAAAAAAATTATTGTAGGCGATGCAAGTATCTTGTATTCCTTTGCTATCTCACTATCTGTATTTACATTGTACTTTGCTGTTTTTATTTCAGTATATTTTTCATCTATTTCAGCAAGTACAGGCGACATTCGCTTACATGGTATACAGCTGTCGGAATAAAATTCAAGCAGGGCATTTCCGCTGTAGTTTTTTATTTCCGCTTCAAAATTCTCATCTGTTACTTTTAACATTTAATCACCCTATTTCATATCGTTTTAGTAGGTATTTACAATTTACCATATAAAAAAACAAAAGTCAATATGAATTTTTTTTGGATTTAGTGAATTCTTTTTGTAAATATTGCAAAATGATTTTCCATACGATTTTTTTTATTCTGTTATGAAATTTTTTTTAAATTATTCATATTTACAGAAATTATTTGGTATGATATAATCACCTGAAATAAATTTTCAAAAAGGAAAATCATATAATATGCGTATAATAATAGCGGCAAATACAAAAAAGGCAGAACTTTTGAATAATTATATCAAAGGAAGCGAATTTCTTTATTTGAAAGATATTACAAATAAACTTTCGGATAATAAGTATTTTAACAACGTCATAATTTTGCCTTGTTTTATATATAAAGGCTATGAGTACGATAATGCTGTTATTAAAATAAAAAAACTTTATCCAAATGCAAAAATTTTGCCGCCTCTTATAAGCAGTCAGTATGATTATTATACAGTCAGGAAAATTCTAAAAAAGAGCAAAGATGATATTTTTTGTATCCACAGCTGCAAAAACATAACAATAAAAGACAGCGCATTATGGAAAATCGGAAAAAGCACCGACAAAATAATAAAGTATATTCAAAAAAATAATTTTCATAAGGTAAATATTAATCTGATCTTAATTGATTCACTTTACCATTTATCAAATGATATCCCAATATTATTAAATGAACTTTCATCTAATAATATTGTATATAAAATAAAAATGTATTCTGTACTTGACAACGAAAACATAAGATATATGCTTACTGAAAAAATAAAGAAATATTCAAAAAAATATTCTGATAAAAACGGAGGTAATATACTATGGAAACAGATTATGCAACATTAAAAAAAGGCGGTTTTATGCGTCAGAAACAAAAAAATAATTTTTCACTTCGTCTTAAAGTCGTAGGCGGTCATCTTGATGCAAAGCAGCTTTATAAAATAGCAGAAGTATCCGAAAAATACGGTGAAGGCTACGTTCACATCACATCAAGACAAGGTGTTGAAATACCGTTTATCAAACTTGATGATATAGATAGTGTAAAAGC
>JAFUUG010000107.1 GCA_017483905.1 Bacillota bacterium | reverse complement strand
GCCACGCATCATAATGTGGTAAACACCTGTTTTACTTTGCTTTCTTGCTGTTCTTGGCATAATGTACTCCTTTTGTGGGACGGTTCAAACGTAATCATTTTGCATTACTCCAACTCATACATAGAACCGTCCCCTGTATGATTTTTGAAAGAAAAACATGGATATTCAGCATTAGAAAAAAGAGGTGATTTTTGGTATGCAGTTAAATGATTTTAACGAAATTAGAAGCAACGTTGCAAATAAAATAAAAACAAATTTTGGAAATAAAATTAATTATATAGAATTCTATGATATTGTAGAAGTAGAAGGATATTGGTCGTTTAAAATTGGCTTTTATGCATATGATTATTTTTTTGTGGTTTTTAATTATGAACTTGATATAATTGGTTTTTCAATAGAAATTGGTAATGGTAAATTACTTAGTATCCTTAATACGCATAATTGTTATTCTAATACAAATATGGACAGTTATATACAAAATGTTATCAAATCTATTGAATTAAGAATTCCAGACAAATACTTAATTTCACGAGGATGGAAATAATTTTAAGCTAGGTCATACAGGCAATGTCATCAACTTAAGAATTGAACAAAAACAAGGGTGAAACTTTGGTTATTTTGCGAATTGACAAACGAAAACCGCCTATATAATCGAATTGAATACTATTTTAGGAGGTCAATTCGATATGTTAGAAAGATTTACTGAATTTATAAAATCCACTGTTACTTCGTTGGAATTTACGTTAAAATCCAAAAGGAACCCTAAAGATTTTACACGAAACAGAAAGCTGAGTTTTTCAATGAATATTTTACTTGTTTTGTCAATTTTAAATCACAGTATCCAAACCGGCATAGACCAATTTTTGATAGAGGTCGAAACCGGTTTTGATACATACTCGAAGCAAGCATTTTCACAGGGCAGACAGCGCATTTTGCCCGAAGCCTTTTTGGATCTTCATAAGAAGTCGGTTGAATTTTTCTATAATGAAGCCGATTATGAAACATACTTTGGACACCGTATTTTAGCGGTCGATGGCAGCAAAATAAATTTACCTTACAACAAAGAGCTTTTGGACATTTACGGCTCACAAAAATCTACAAACGACCTTGTGCAGTCACTTGCTTCGTGTGTAGTTGATGTTTTGAACAACACCATTCTCGACGGCATTATGGCACCTTATGACAGCAACGAACGCAAACTCGCAGAACAGCATATAGACAACCTTAAAGGCGTTATATCGGATAAAGATATCATCCTTTTTGACAGAGGATACCCTTCATCCGAATTAATGCAGTTTCTCAACAATGCGGGATGCAAGTATATTATGCGATGTAATTCTACCTTTTTGACAAAAGCTTTAAAAAATCTGCACGGCAACGATTGTATTATCACCCATAAATTTGTTAAAACGGGAATAACCCTCACATTTCGTGTTATAAGATTCCCAATTTCGGACAGCACGACCGAAATATTGATAACTAATATCTTAGATAAGTTTTCCGTTGCCGAGTTTAAGCACCTCTACAATCTTCGTTGGGGTATTGAAAAAACATATAATTGCATAAAAAATAAGTTTGACCTTGAAAGTTTTTCAGGTACAAAACCCGTTTGTGTTTTACAGGATTTCTATGCCAATTTGCTTTTGTATAACGCTTTAGCTATGCTTATGTATGAAAATAATAAGAAATTAGCTGAAAAAGGAGATACAGAAACGAAGTATGTTTATAAAACCAACGAAAATCAAGCCGTAAATAAAATAAGAGAAAATCTTATCAAGGCGGTTATGGCTGAAAATTCGCTAAAAAGAGCTTACCTTTTCAGAAAGATTTTCAAACAGCTGCAAAAAGAGGTTGTACCGGTGCGCCCAAATCGCATTTGCGATAACAACAGAAAGGCAAAGCATCCTCTCGTTAAATTTTCACAAAATCAAAAACATTGATGTGGAATGTCCTTAAGTTGATGACATTG
>JAFUUG010000106.1 GCA_017483905.1 Bacillota bacterium | reverse complement strand
TATAAGCGGCTCAAACAGCAATTTGCCGACAGGACTCTGAAAGTACGTGAAGAGGAAATAAGAAAAGCCGAAGCGGAAGCCGCACAGGGAAGAAGAATTCTTGAAGCACAGACAGAAGCACAATTAAAAACAGTAGCCGCATCGGGAGAAGCGGAAGCATTGAAGATTAAGGCACAAGCAGAAGCCGAAGCATACAAAATGCAGGCTATGGCAGAAGCACAGGAAATGAAAATGAAAGGTTATACATATCAGCAGGAAACCTCACGACAGGTAGGACTTGAAGCTATGAAAAACGGCATATCAGGCGGTTCGGGCGGCGGCGGACTTGGCGATATTGCAGGTCTTGGAGTGACCCTTGGTGCTATGGGCGGCGTTATCGGAATGACAAAAGAGGCACTTAATCCTATTATGGATAATTCCTCAAAAGTCGGAGAGGACTTTGGAAATATCATAAACGGAAATATTACACAAACAACTGCCGTAGCATCGGATAAATGGTCGTGTCTGAAATGCGGAGAAAACGATATAACAAGTATGTTCTGTCCGAACTGCGGAGCAGGCAAAAGCGAATCTGTAGCTATCAAACCGCATTGGAATTGTCCGAATTGTGGCAAAAAAAATATACTGTCAAAATTCTGTCCCGATTGCGGTGCAAAAAAAATCGAAGAAAAGAAACAGGATACATGGGATTGTGATAATTGCGGTACAAAGGATATAACAAGTAATTTTTGTCCCGATTGCGGTGCTAAAAAGCCAAATGATACTTGGGATTGTGAATGCGGTGCAAAAGGTATAAAGAGTAAATTCTGTCCTGAATGTGGGAGCAAAAGAGGTGAATAATATTGAATAATAAACAGAAAATTTCGGTCTTATCGGTTTATATAATATTTCTGGCGGCTTTCAGTCTGCTATTTTTCATTATTCCTTTTGAAAGAACATCTGCGGTGTGGATCATGTTTGTTTTTTCGGAAGTATCTCTGATTTTGGGATATTTTATGACAAATTACTCCATAAATAAATCCGACCTCAAATCAAAGGTATACGGTTTACCAATTTTAAGTATAAGTTTTATTTATACTTTTATGCAGCTTTTACTGTCAATTATTATATTTGCTGCAAATAAATTTACTGTAACTCCCGCATGGCTTTCGGCGGTTATAAGTATAATACTGCTTGCACTCGCTTTAATAGGCGTAATAGCAGCCGATAATGCAAAAGATATTATCGAAAAGTCTGATATGAAAATAACCGAAAAATTACAAAATGTCAAGGAATTTAAGTTAAATATAGACTCTCTTTGCAATAGCTGTACGGATAAAGACATAAAAAAACAGCTTGAAAAACTTTCGGAAAAAATAAAATACAGTGATCCTGTTTCAAGTGATAAACTTTACGATATAGAGCAAAAAATATCAAAAGAGATCGAAGAAATATCAAATATGATTTTTAACAATAATTATGTCGGGCTTTCAGATAAAATTGATTCGATAGACAGACTTGTTGATGATAGGAACAAAAAATGTAAAGAGTATAAGTAATAAAGCAAGTTGCTGTAAAAACTGATTTTTTACAGCAACTTATTTATCTTTTCAAAACGGATTCACATAATAAAATCCCTTATCCACACTCAGCATATCGCTTACCTTTTCATTTTCCCCATTTATCCTCTTAAAGTCATAAACTCTTGCCTCACCGTTTTCTATCCCGAATTTTTTCGCATTTTCGGCACTGTCATTAGTTCCGTCACCTGCTTTTTCAAGTGATCCCTCAAGTTCTTCAAGGAAGAAATAAAAAGCATTTTTGTGTCTTTCCGTATAATCTTTTCTTGCCGCAACGCAGACGGCATTTTCATCTGCAACATTTTCCAAAGTTGCCGCTATCTCTATCTCACCGTTTTCATCATAGAGATCCTCCGCCGCTTTAAGAGATATAAGCGCAATATTGAGATCCCCGTTTTTAAGCCCCTCCGTAAGCTTTCCTTCATCTTCTGCCACCGTAAAATGATAAATATTTATACAGCTTTCCTCGTCTTCTTCTTTCATCAGTTCCGCAAGACCTATCCCGTCTTTCTTTCCGACGAATCCCAGCTCAATAACCGTACTTTTCTTAGGTATCTGCGGTGTTTCCTTTTCCCTCGGTTCTTCCTCTATTATACTTATATCCCCATTTTTTGCTATCACATTGCTTTCTTCATCATCAACATTACCTATTGCACAACCGCTCATGATAAAACATATTATCATGCAAGAAACGGACAAAAATTTTTTCATTCCGAAAACCTCCCGAAGACTGCCCTTAAATTTCCTTATTATTATTTCACCATGCTGCATATAATACTCATGTCATCAAAAATTAATTTATAACAAACGACAATTTTTAATGTCGTTTACTATATATAATAATTTTTGATAGAAATAAAACATTTTTTCTTTTTCCGAATATAATTATAGTAAACGACATTTTTTAATGTCATTTACTATATATTGTATGGAAGAATTTTTATTTTCCCCCGCTTTTCGAGGAATATTCCTCGTTTATATAGATTTAAGGTATCCCCATAAAACGGATACCTTTTATTTTATTCTTTTTAATCCGTCTTTAGCCCTCTTGTAATCACCGCACATTTTATAATGCTTTTCGGCTTCTTTTTTATTTCCGCTGCATTCATATATCACGCCTATATTATAATCCGCAAGATAACTGTTCACACCGACACTTCTGTAAATTCTGCATTTCTTTGCTTTTTCAAATTCTTCTATTGCTTCATAAAGCATACCGTTATTCATATACACAAGCCCGGTCAGAAACATATAATCCGCACTTTTTGCAAAAACATCATACATCTCTATTATCCGCATCGCCGCCTTATATTCTTCACAGTTTATCAGTGTATACCCGTAGCTTACGACCATATTCTGTACATATTCGAGTTTCGCATCGGGTTTCATGCTTA
>JAFUUG010000105.1 GCA_017483905.1 Bacillota bacterium | reverse complement strand
CCTTCTGCTCTTCCTTCTTCTCTTCCTTCTTCTCTGTATTCTTTCTTCAGAGCAGCCAATGTTTTCTCTTCATCGTATTCCGTAATACACCTATACTTCACCTCCGCCCGATTTTCAATAAGAAACGGTTTTATAACATAGTTGTCACTCATTTCTTCTATCGAAGCATCGACCGCATCTTCCAGACTGTTCATTATCTTCTGTTTTTCTCTTATCCTGTCCACAAACCACGAATATTCGTTAAGCGGTTCGCATTTTTCCAACAGTTCTTTATTATGTCCGTAATTTATGTTGATCATCAGAACCTTCACTTCGACATCGCTTTCGCTTTCAAATGCATCCGTCAGCTTCAATATCACTTTATCTTCCTTCTTTGATATACCGTTATAGAAGCAGACACATCTCGGTGTAGGTGCTTTTTGCAGTGAGCCGCTGTACTGATTATAATTGCCTGCACTTTGAATATACCTGCTGTACGCCATACCTATATACACCAGAAACCGCATAGGCATATTGGGATTATATGAAGATTGTTGTTCATAAAAGCTCATATTATCTCCTATAATAAACGATACATCATTTTTCATTCCCATATAAACAACATCTTCAATAGTCGTCAGCCGTATATCCTCAGCATTTGTATAATCCGTACCGTTCACCGCATTATAAAGGCTCAGCGTCCATTCCTTATATCCGGGATTTCCGAATATAAACTTGAACAATCTGTCCTTATGTTCTCTTGTCACAGCCATATATCATACCACCCTGTCAATACTTTTCTATATCGATCTTCTCCGCGTGATAACTTTTTTTCAACACCTTAGAGCATATCATATCAAAAGTCGGAGTCAGATCACTCACATAGAAATAATGCCGTCCCTCTTCACCGCCGCCGCTCATATCATGCTCATCGAGATATTTCTTCATTTTAAGTGCCGCAGCCTTTGCCGGATCGACTATTTTCACACTTTCTCCGACGACCTCACCTATGCAGGTCTTTAATAAAGGGTAATGCGTACAGCCTAAAATTATAGAATCTATCCCCTTATCCGTCAATTCCTTTAAATATGTACGAGCCGTCAGCTTTGCAATATCATTATTTGTAAATCCCTCTTCCGCAAGCGGAACGAACAGCGGACAAGCCTTTGAATAAACCTCTATCCCCTCGCATGACTCCTTTAATTTTTTTTCGTAAGAACCGCTGCCGACAGTCGCAAGTGTACCTATAACACCGACTTTTTTGTTCTTGGTTGCCGCAATACAGCTTTCGACCCCCGGTGTCACCACTTCTATTATAGGCATATCGGGAAATTCCTTTTTCAGATCTTCATAAGAATTTGAGCTTACAGTATTGCAGGCAATGATTATAGCCTTTACATCTTTTGATTTAAGGAATCTTATTATCTGAGATGAAAATTTAGTGACCGTTTCTTTGGTCTTTGAACCGTAAGGCACTCTTGCCGTATCACCGAAATAAACAGTTTCTTCTTTCGGCATCACCTTTATCACCTGTTTAACGACAGTAAGTCCCCCGACTCCCGAATCAAACAGTCCTATAGGTCTGTTGTCCATTGTATGACCTCCTATCTGTCATTCCTTTTGAGTGCAAGTTCTATAAGTTCATCAATAAGTTCGTCTTTTTCTTTTCCGAGGTATTCCCACAGCATAGGGTACATACTGATAGCCGTAAAGCCCGGCATAGTATTTATTTCATTGAATATCACTCTGTTCGTTTCATTTTCAAGGAAGAAATCCACCCTTGCAAGACCGCACCCGTCAAGAGCCTTGAATATCTTTATCGCTTTCTTTCTTATTTCATCGGATATCTTTTCATCAATATCCGCAGGCACGACAGTCTGCGATTCCTGACTCATATATTTTGCATCGAAATCGTAAAAATCAGCGGCAGGCAATATCTCTCCGACAACAGAAGCCTTTACATCATCATTTCCGAGCACGGCACATTCAAGTTCACGACCGTTTATGTTTTCTTCTATAATGATAGTTCTGTCATGTTCCGAAGCAAGTTTGATACCCTCTTTGAGTTCCTCTGCATCGTGCGCCTTTGTTATACCTACCGATGAACCGGCATTTGCAGGCTTCACAAAGCAAGGAAAACCGACCGCCTTTTCTATTTTTGCACAAACCTTTTTGATATTTTTCTCATTAATCTCGTTTCTGTATACCACCGTATATTTAGCCTGTTTAAGTCCTGTTTTTTCCGCAACTATTTTTGTGAATGCCTTATTCATGGAAACCGCACTTGTCAGTACACCGCAGCCCACATAAGGTATCCCCGCAAGTTCGAGAAGTCCCTGAACAGTACCGTCCTCACCGCCTAATCCATGCAATACGGGAAATACGACATCAAGCTGTATCTTCTTTATCTTATCTCCGACTATCCTGAGCAGTCCTCCATGCTGCGGATCGGGACTTATTATCGCATTTGCCGCATATTTTTCCCATTGTCCGCTTGTTATATTGTCAGGCAGTCCGTCATATAACAGCCATCTTCCATCCGGTGCTATATATATAGGCACCACAAAATATTTTTCCTTATCTATCGCCGATATCACCGTAGAAGCAGATATTTTCGATATATCATGCTCCGATGACTGACCTCCGAATAATACTCCGACAACTTTTTTATTTACCATACTATCCCTCTTTTCTTATTATTCCATATAATTATCAATTTCTTCATTATAATTTTCGGATTGTTTTTTAAAAAATCCGCCAATTCATCAAAATTTCTGTTTTTTGTATCTTACTCAGTATAAGTTTATACTGTGAGCTTGCCTCCGAATTTATTATTATCGTATATTTCATGTTCATAAGTGACTATCTGATTTCCTTTAAAATATCCATCACACTCTCCACTCCGACCTCACAGCATCGCTCGGCATTCTCCAATCCCCTCTCGGCGACAGCGAAACGCTTCCGACCTTAGGACCGTCAGGCAGGCAAGACCTCTTGAATTGCTGTGAGAAAAATCTCTTATAGAAAATGTCAAGCCATTTTTCAATAGTTTCCTTATCATATATATCCTTGAATGCTTTCTGTGCAAGATAAGAGATCTTTTTCGGCTCAAATCCGTTCCTCATCATATTGTATAAGAAGAAGTCATGCAACTCATACGGACCCACTATATTCTCTGTCACCTGATTTATATTGCCCTTTTCATCAGGTGGCAGAAGTTCGGGCGAAACAGGTGTATCAAGCACATCTTCCAGCAGTTTTCTGAGTTTTTCATTTTCGCTTTTTTCCGCAAAATATCTTATCAGATATCTTATCAGTGTTTTCGGAACGGAAGCATTCACTCCATACATACTCATATGATCTCCGTTATATGTTGCAAATCCAAGTGCAAGTTCCGAAAGATCCCCCGTACCTACGACAAAGCCGTTGTATTTTCCCGCCATATCCATAAGTATCTGCGTTCTCTCTCTTGCCTGAGAATTTTCAAACGTGAGATCGTGAACATTTTTATCATGTCCTATATCCTTAAAATGTTTTTCCACAGCCTCGGCAATATTTATCTCTATCAGCGTAGTACCAAGCTGTCTGCATATCTCGACCGCATTGTTGTAAGTCCTCTGCGATGTACCGAAGCAAGGCATCGTCACAGTTATTATTCCCTTTTTGTCAAGCCCCAGCATATCAAATGCCCTGTACGAAACAAGAAGTGCCTGTGTAGAATCAAGACCTCCCGATATCCCCACCACAACATTTTTGCAGCCTATATGCTCTATCCTCTTTTTCAGTCCGTATGCCTGAATATCCAGTATCTCCGAGCATCTCATATCCCTCATGTTCATATCTGCGGGCACAAAAGGCATAGCATCTATATCTCTGTCTATCTCCTCTTCATTTTCTTTCATTTCAAAGTATACATTCATATACCCGTTCTTGTCAATTACAAAACTTGTATTTCGTCTTCTTTCTCCGTTTAAAAGTTCAAGATCGACATCTGCGTAAATAAGCGAATTTTTAAATCTTTCGCTCTCCTTTAATACTTTTCCGTTCTCGCATATTATATTGTGAGCCGAGAATACAACATCCGTCGTAGATTCCCCCTCGCCCGCACAAGTATAGATATATCCCGAAAGAGTCCTTGCAGACTGATTTTCAATAAGTTTTCTTCTGTAAATACTTTTTCCCGTTATCTCGTTTCCCGCCGAGAGATTTGCAATAATATCAGCTCCGGCTTTTGCGTGATAGCATGACGGCGGTATAACACTCCATACGTCTTCGCATAATTCCACCGCCATAGTAAAATTTTTATTATTCCTGTTTCTGAATAATAACTTCGTTCCGAAAAAAACTTCCTCATCATCAAAAATTATTTTCCGTATCTCTTCCGGAGCCGATACAAAATGCCTTTTTTCATAAAATTCATTATAGTTCGGTATATAAGTTTTCGGCACTATCCCCAGTATTTTCCCCTTATGGATAACAGCCGCACAGTTATACAGATTCCCGTCATTATCAAAAGGAAACCCCACAGCAAATATCATATCGAGTTTTTTTGATTTTTCTTTCAGATATATAATGCTCTCATAAGCCGCATTTATCAGTCTTTGCTGGAGAAACAGATCTCCGCAGGTATAGCCTGTTACACATAACTCGGGAAATACCGTCACTTCCGCTCCGTTTTCGTATGCCTCCTTTGCAGCATCATATATCTTTTCCCTGTTATATTCGCAATCGGCGACCCTTATATCCGTTGTAGCCGCACAGCATCTCACAAATCCGAATTTCATTTGCAAAGCCCCTTTCGTATGCTTTTTTTCTTCTTAAATTTATTATATCCTTTTTATCCCACAAATACAAGGAATATTTTACAGTAAACGAGCAAAGTAAAAATGCTTTTTTCGTATTCACACAAAAAAGCATTGTCCGAGTCCAAAAACCATGACAATGCTTTAACTGTTATTATTTTTTTCTTCCGTTTTTTTAATGTTATCCGCTATCTCACTCATAGCAAAATTTGACACAAGATCCTCCATACTTCGTTTTTCAAAATATAACATATCACTCCGAGATCCGTCTTTAAACCGTCCGTCATTGTGCGCACGGCATCATAAGGCAAGCACAGAAGCCCTCCATCGGCTGAAAGCAATACACATCGAATTTTTCCCCTGTCACTGTACTGTGATTTCTGATAATATTCTGCTTATCATTAAGCGCAATATCCGCATAGGTAACGAGCCATTTTTTCTCTGCCGAGCTAAAGACTTCGTAAAAAGAATGGTTTATCATATCATTTTTATCGATCTTCTCATCCTCCGCAAATTTATCGTTCATATACCTGAATACTATATCCACACCTCGACCGCTCTTTCCGAATATCAGTTCCACTATGAAGAATCCGACAGGCATTTTATCAAGCATCGCAAAACTGAATTCAGAGTTTTTCGATTTTCTCAGCTTCGATATAACGGTATTATTGATGTAGTCCTCCGTTTTCAGCCTGTCTTTTGCGGAAGTTCTCACTCTCTCGGAGAATACGGCACCGTCTGTCATCGTATAATTTCCGTTTGATATATTCACGACCTGTTCCATCGAAACAATTATACCCTTATTTATACACTTGAACTTGTCCTCCGATAACTCGTTCAATATCGCTTTCATAGGTGTATAAGTAGATATCTTGCTATCGTTTATAAGGTTGATTATCGTTTTCTGACCATCTCTTGTGATATATTTTATATTATCTTCCCGTATACAGTTCTTGATAAAAAACTTTCTTACTTTGTTCATGTTTCTCTCCCTCAATTTATTTATGTAATATAGTATACATCACTCAAAAAATAATTTCAATACTATATGAACGCTCCCTAAAAGCCGAAAAATCTCAACATTTACCAAACAATTACTTTTTTTATATTTTTATATTTCTTTTTTTGACGAAAAAATATATATTTTACAATTTTTTTGCTTTCAAAAATTTTAAAAATTTTTCTTTTAAAAATTTAATCGTAAAATTTCCTTTTTGTTATTTTTTTGTCAATTACGATAAATTGATTTTATTCCTCATCTCCCCTATATATTTCCCGCTCGCAGTAAATATTATTATATCACACAACATAAATAAAATCAATTAATTGTAAACAAGTTTTTTTTAGCAAGTTTACTATCTTCTTCATCAAATATTCCCGACATTTATAGCTTTAGACTACATCTAAAAATCATAGTTAAGCCAATTACTTTAAACCCCCTTCATAATTATAGTAAACGACAAAAGTCTTTGGACTTTGGGCGTTTACTTGCGCCGACTGCGTGCCGCAAAGCGGCTTTATTCCTTGTACGCAGTCGTGTGCATGCCCCGCAGGGTTATAGTAAATGACATTTTTTAATGTCATTTACT
>JAFUUG010000104.1 GCA_017483905.1 Bacillota bacterium | reverse complement strand
AGTAAACGACAAAAGTACTTGTACTTTGGGCGTTTACTCGCACCGACTGCGTGCCGCAAAGCGGCTAACTACCTTATACGCAGTCGTGTGCATCCCCCGGAGGGTTATAGTAAGCGACATTTTTTATGTCGCTTACTATAATTATTATGGAAAATATTTACGTTATATGCAAGTCTGCACATCTTAGGATTTGTTTACAGTTCCTTCGTTCAGATTTATGCTAAACGACATTTATCAGTAGTATTTGGTATAACATAAAAAACTCCCTTTACACTTGAAATCGTGTAAAGAGAGTTTTTTGAATACTCCAATATATTATGTGATACAGCGACCTCTGCCTCATCATAAAACATTCGTAAAAAAACTCAATTCGTCATTGCCTCATCGACCCATTTCTTTATCTCATCATCGCTTATTGCCCCGTTAAACAACTCTGCTGCGATAATTTCTCCCTTCCCCTCAAAAAGAGGCTTTACTTTTTCCGCCGTCTTTCCCATTCCGCTTCCTCCCGATGTAGCAAACAGCGCAATTTTCTTTCCGCTCCAGTCATATTCCTTGATAAACGTATTTATAATATTTGGCGCACCATAATACCATATAGGAAAACCGATAAATACAACATCATATTCCCCAAAATTTTCTATCTTTTCGCTTATCGGAACATCTTTTCTTCCTATCTTCTCCCTGTTGCACCTTGACAGCGGATTTTTCCAGTTTATATCCGCCTTAGAATACGGCATTTCAGGCTTTATCTCAAAAATATCCGCTTCCGCCTTTTCTGCGATTCTCTTTGCCACTTTCTCTGTCGTTCCCTCCGCCGAAAAAAATGTAACTAATGCTTTGCTCATTCCGATTCCTCCCGTAATTTTCTTATTTTTCCGCAACTATCGTTATCATCACAAGGTCATCTTCCCCTGTATTTATTATCGTATGCTCCGAACCCTTTGGGCATAAGTGCATTACTCCGCTTTTTAATTCTTCCACTTTCCCGTCGCATATAGCTTTCCCCGTTCCGCTGATGATGTAATTCATATCATCGCCCGAACTCTGTGTATGTATACCGATACTTCCCCCTTTATGAATAGCAGTAGGAATTATCCTGTATTTCCCGTCATAGTACATTCTTACAGTCATTTCCCCCGTACCGTTATTCATACATGGTATTTTCATTTCCTCTATCTCGTTAAAATCAATTCTCATAAAATTTTCTCCATAAATCTATAATATCCTTTACTGCATAACCTACATAAAACAGTATTCTATTTCAGTTTTTGTAATAAGAACGGCATCTGTATTGACTTTCTCTTTAAGCTTTTCAGTTAAAACAGTAATCTCATTTTCATTGGCACCGATTATTATCACTCTTAAACTGGTCTCTGTAGTATAGCCTTTGTTGTGGGTATAACCGCCTAATTGGGTGAGCAAAGAGAAACTTAGCTGTTTATCTGTGCATATCTCCGCCAATATGTTTTTAAAATCATTTACGCACATAATTTCTGTGTAAGTTTCTTTATCTTTAAGACCTATAAATATCTCATATTTTATACCTTTTTCAAACGATTTGTCTCTATCCATATCGATACCTCAAATGATGTTGCTTTTCAAAGTATTTCTGATTATCAAGGAACATTCCTGATTCATATACATAGAAAGACTTTTGGCAATTTTAATGATGTCAATATCCGAAGCTCCGATGATATTTATGCACAGGCTGTTTTCTGTTATAAACCGACCATCTTTATGACGATAACCGCCTTTGACACTCAGGATCGAGAAATCTATATTCTTTCGTTCAAAGAAAAGTGATATCATTTCTTTGAGTTCATCCTCGGAAACGATCTCATCATGCACCTGATGATCTTCACAGCCAATAAAAATCTGATATTCCATATTATCTTCCATATATTTCTCCAATACTTCCCCACTGTAGATTCTTATAAAATTTCCTCATAAATCTATAGTTTCTTATATATAAATCAAGGGGTGTGAATAAATTGCACTTCAATTTCTTTTTATGCAAGACAGTTTTCTTAATTATTCATTTTATACTCGAAATCGGAAAATATTTCCGATTTCGAGTGTGCCGGCTGCGTGCCGCAAAGCGGCTATTTACTTTATCGCAGCCGTGTACATAAAGTTATACTGAGTGAGCAAATTTATTTTGCTCACCAGTATAACACTATCAGCGTCGCAGACTTTAATCCGCAGCACGGGCTTTGCCCGTGTGAGGAGTGGACGAAGTCCGCATACCTTACAGGCTTGCAAGTGTATCTACGCACCGCCCAAGATAGGCGGTACGGCGCAGCCGTAGTTTTACGCAGTAAAACTGCTGAACAAAGATGCACGCAGACAAGACTGCAAAACCTTGCAGGAAAACACAGGTTTTCCTGCAAAGGGGTGTGAAAAAATCTTATTTTTTCACACCCCCTTGGTAACAATCTTATTTTATCACACAATTCTTTACATTCATCTGTTTCACAAGCGTATCTTCATTTCTCGGTGCGATATTCTTGCAGTTTGAAAAAGTTATATCCTCCGAATTTTCCACTTCAAACGCAGGGCCGTCAACACCTGCCACCTTTACATTGTTGAATACTATACCTCTTGTATTGCTTGCAAAGAAACCTTTCTGCTTCATCTTCTCTATACCCGCAAGCATAGCAGGTTCGGCAGGAACGGCATCATCTTTCATCGAGATATAAATATTGTCGAAACTGCAATCCTCCACAAACATTTCCGCAAGTCCATAGAAATATCCCGCCGCAGCATTTACGTTCTTAGCCGTAATATTAGCAAAGTTAAGTCGTCTGAAAGCAGGAGTTTCTTCCGTTACAGGATAAGGAGCTTTATCCCATACATATTTCTCGTCACCCTTAGGACCGCAGAAATAATAGAGATTAGCAATAAACGGACAGAACACATTATTCATAACGATATTGTTTACTCTTATATCCTCAACTACACCGCCTCTGCCTCGTCTTGATTTAAGTCTTATCCCTCTGTCTGTACCCTCAAATATGCAGTTGCTTATAGTCACATTTGTAATATCACCGCTCATCTCACTTCCGAGAACAACTCCTCCGTGACCATGCACCATTGTGCAATTCGTTATAGTGATATTTCGGCAGGGCACTCTGTCCTTTGTATCCTCTGTACCGGCTTTTATAGCTATACAGTCATCACCTACATCTATATGACAGTTTGATATATGTATATTACTGCATGATTCGGGATCTATGCCGTCGGTATTCGGTGAATCGTAAGGATTTTTTATCGTTACATTATTCACCGTTATATTATCGCATAAGATAGTATTGATAGTCCAGCTTGGCGAATTTTTAAGCGTTACTCCGTCTATCAATATGTTATTTGACTCATAAGGTGCAATAAGCTTAGGTCTTGGATATTTATTTTCTTTTGCTCTGAATATCTTCCACCAGTTAGCACCGTTTCCGTCAATAGTGCCTCTTCCCGTTATAGATATATTTTCGGCATTATCGGCATTTATGCAGGAAGCATAACATTCTCTCTTAACACCCTCCCATCTTGATGTTACAACAGGGAAATCATCGGGATCATCGGAAAAAAGGAGAGTTGCTCCGCTTTCAAGATTCAATTCCGTATTCGATTTAAGAAATACAGGTCCCGTCTTATACGTTCCCGCAGGAACAAATACAGTACCCCCACCGTTTTTTTCACATTCTGCAACAGCTTTTGCGATAGCATCGCTGCATAAAGTTTTACCGTCATTTTTTGCACCGAAATCAGTGATGTTGTAGATCGCCATTTGCCATTCCTCCTAATTTTTACATTATGTTTATCTTTTCTCTTACAGCCGTAGTATAATAAGTCATCACAGGATAAAATGCCTGCGCTATTCCCTTTGCTCCCGGACCCGAAGAAACGACCGCATCTGCGTATATCTTCTTTCCCGAGCTGAAATTTCCTCCCGGAGGAAGTTCTATGAACGTATGGAATAGAGTTTTCCCGTATTCTATATATTTCTTATCTCCCGTTATCTTAAAAGCTGCTGTAAGTGCTTCCAGTATAGTAGTATTTGTTGCATCTCTCCTAAGACTCGGAAGCTCCTTGTAATAGAATAATCCGTTTTCAAGTATGCAGTTTTCTATCATATCATCAACGGCATCCAATATCATCGTCTTGATATCTTCTCTCGGATCTATTTCATAATATCTCATAAGACTTGCCACCGCAATAGAGATCATAAAAGGTATCCTTATGACCGTATGATCGGTATAAGGAGAAAGCCAGCCGTTGTATTCCTCTTTCCAGTCCTTGAAATGCTGCACTATGAAATCAGCATCCTTGAGCCAGCTCTTGTCATTCGTTTCCTTATACAAAGCCACCAATGCTCTCAAAGCCCAGCCTGTTTCTCTTGCATTTATTTCTCCTTTTTTATGATACTTAGGCAGCGTCAGCCTTTTGACTATGTTTCTTCCCGTACCGATAGCGGCATCATAAGCAAATTTTTCACCCGTTACATGATAATAGTCAAGCAGACCCTCGACCCATTCATGACTTATATCCACCGCACCGCTTGTATGTCCCGCACTGTGTGTAACAGCCCCATACAGCCTGTATTCATCATCACTGCTATATAATATATCAACATCCATCCAGTGTCTTGCCGTCACAAGCATACTGTCGAAAAATCTTCTGTAACCGCACCTTGCATACATCATCATAGCCGCATGAGGATAATCATATTCGTTATTTCCCCATACAAGTTCACCATTGCCTCTTCCCTGTGCCGTATAGTGCATATCGGGAATATCTCCCCAATGCAGCATACCGTAAGCCTTTCCTCTTGTATCAAAGGATAATATCAGTTTGTTTTCGACCTCATTTATCTTATCATCTTTATCAATGAATATATCCGGAAAAACACCGCTTTCCTTATAAACATCACTGCTTAGCACAGGTCTGTCGGGATACTGGAATTGCAAACTTCTTAAATTAAGTTCTTCCTTGCTCATATTTTCATCATGAAAATGAAGATATACAGTCTGTACTCTTGCCATTCCTCTTTTCAGATTTATATTTATGGCATTTTTCGGCACTATCTGAATACTCAGTTTATCATCATCTATAAGAAATGCCTTGGGATAATTCTGCTGAGCCTGATATATCGTTGCACAAATGCCGCCTCTGTCCCCGAAAAATGTTCCGTAAAAAACTTCCGCAAAATGTTCGTTTGCCTCATACATCAGGTATTGCGCATCTATTTCATTATATAGTCGCTTCTCGCTCTCCTCAAATTTCGTTCTGTAATTCGATATTCCCGTGACTTTTCTTTTCTTGTCACACTTATTCTTGAAATCAAACTCAAGCGACTCTATTTCAACGTCATTTTCTTCCCTATTTATAATTCTGTAATCTATTTTTATGTATTCTTTTTCTTTATAAAAACTTATCGTAATTATAAAATCAAGCAAAGATTTCTTCTCATTACGGAAATGCTTACCCTTTCCCTCTAATGTCAGCATCACAGGGCCGTTTTCAATTATCTCCCAGCCGCCGCTTATCTTTGCTTCATATTTTTTATTAAGCTTGAACTCTATCTCATCTTCATAGATTTTTTTATTTTCAAATATTATACTTCTGAAAATTTTACCTTCATTATTAAGTTCACATCTTATTTTTCCGGTATCTATTTTAATACATTCATCATTTTGTTTTACATCTATCTTTTCATTATTTTTTTTTCCGTCTGTATGCAGATAATATTTCTTATCCGCATTTTTCGGAAGATCGGCAAAAAAAGTAACATATACCCATTTAAGAGAACCGTCGTCCCATTTTGCCGTTTCTCTTGCCTGAACGGGATGATCTTTTTCACCGTCACTTATTCTTATTTTATCCGTATCATTCAATATTCCTTTTCCGAAAGGAACACCAAGAGAGCAGACCTCTCTTTCTCTGTCAAAATTGGAAAGCTTTTCAAAATATAATTCCATATTTTTATCAACTCCTATTATTTATATTCAACAGCAGAAATTTTTTCCGCTATCGACTTTGCCGATCGGGCTGTCTATTTGCCCGAAGGTATGATATAGTCGTATGCCAACCCGTACCATTGGTGCTTTCCCTCACCTACAAATTCCCTGAAATTATCACCGCAGTTATACATTTCGTACACTTTTTTTGTTTCCTTTACCTGCTCATAAAAACTTACGATACCTCTCTCCCCGTTGAGATCATCATTTTTTCCGACTTCGACCGCCAGCTTTCTCGGTGCTATCATTATCCCGAGATCACATATATCTATCATTTCCCACAAATTCGGAATAAAATTACACCCACAGGAATTATTGTAAAGTATAGTATCTTTTATCCCATGATAATATCCGCTGACTATCGTATTTTCTATCCTTTCATCAAGGGCACTTATCCACAGTGAAGATAATCCACCCCCCGAAAATCCTATGCAGTCCATCCCCTTTGGTTTATAGTTTTCCTCTATGTAGTCGATAAGTCTTAAAAGATCCCATACTATGAGTCCCTGCAAAGAAAATCCAAGACTCATTGCCGCATTGTTGATATCATTGCATGAAGATTTGGTAATATCGGTCTTTTTTTCCCGCCTTTCACCTGATGCGCACAGATCGAGTATAAAAACCGTATACCCCCTTTTCATCATTTCGATACCGTAAGTATAATTGAATCTTGCGGAATTTTTCAGTTCTTCTGGTTCTTCTCCGGCGATCATACTCTTTCCGTCACTTCCGTGACCATGCAGAGCTATCACCGCCCTGTCGTTTTTATTGTTTTTTGGTGTCAATACATAAAAAGGAGCTTCTACATAAGGCTGTGTTTTCATAACGTATTTTTCTTTTGTGTATTCGTCATATTCCGTACCGCCTATTTTTTTTACGTCACTTTCGCATCTTATCATCTTGTCAAGTCCGATGACCTTTGAAAGTTTTTCCTTCATT
>JAFUUG010000103.1 GCA_017483905.1 Bacillota bacterium | reverse complement strand
TTATCTCATTATCAAGATGTTTTTTCAACTTGCGAATCTCCTCACTGAAGTATTCATAATAGCACAGCGAAACAAACTGCACAAACATTCGCCCCCGAAGAGTATCCGCATCCCACACTCTTACTCTATTACCGTCAGCGTGTTGCTTATCAGCTTCAAAGAAAGATTCTATTGTTTCACGTTTGCGGTACTTTTTAAGACACTCGAAAGGGTCTTTTTCTTTGTTAGAAACAAGAACAAAGTAGCCATGATATTTGTTGGCATCTTGAATGGCTTTACTTTTGGGTACTATTGTTACTTTATTTCCCCTTTTTTTGATAGTAAAATACTTTAATGCTTTTTCTTGTGCTGAAGGGGATAACTCTTCCAAAGATGAACCGTTTTCGAGAAGAGTTTTTATTTCATAAAGATTAGATTCAAACGCTACTTTAGCTGCGTTGTGTCTCGCAAGGCTAAAATATATATTGATGTATATTCTTCTCGAAAAGGTCTCAATACTGCCTTTTTCAGCTCCGCTTTTATGATTTTTATATTTTCGTACCTTTTCAAAGTCGTGCATGATTGAAACAGATACGCCATGAATACTGTGATCAAAAGGACATAAACTACAGAAATCATTCAAAATCTCTATATGTTTATCTATTTCCGGTCTGATTCATCTGATATTCGTCTTTGCTAAAGTAATAAAATCAAAGCCTGCTTGAAGTAACTCTGAAAAATTTTTTTCAGAATAATAACCGTTGTCGGTAATTATCTCAGTTGTGTTGACACCAAGAGCTGAGAGTTGCTTAATAGCATTGGTAATTGATACAACATCCGGTAAATTGCCGGGCTGTTTGGTAAAAGCTATAGGTTGCCTGCTGTTTATCGAATAAAGCGTAAGCAGCTTAATGGTTTTAAGCCCATCCCCTGCTTTGTTAAAGCCATATCTTGCTTCGTTTTGATTTTCCGAATAAACAGATATGGTTGATGAATCATATGCAAGAGCATCTTCCTCAGAAATATGCTCACAACGTTTCGAAAAGAATGTTTGTTGCAATGATTCATCAATTCCTATATCCTTAAACAGGTTGTGATATATATTTTCTGTCATTCCGTCCTCATATGGAAGGGGATGATTATACTGCCATGCAACTATTCCCGGAAGAGATTGACCATTTGTAGCCAAAAGGTATCTTGACAGAGATATAATCTTTTGTGCAGTGCCAATATCTGTAGAAGAATATATTGCTTCATCAATACCTGAAACAGAACCTATATGTTCGATAATATCCATCATTCCTATATGATTTCTTTTAGACGATACGATTTCATTATTTTCTGTCACATTATCTGTTTTACGCTTCTTTGGACGTGTTGAAACCGGATTTTTAGAACCTTTTGGAATTTTAGCAACAAGCTTTGTACTGAGAACACGATTATATTTTTTCTCCGTATCATATAAGATTTGACGCTCAAGAATATAGATATCTCCGTTTTTTTGCAGTTGTTTGACAGTTAATGTTTTTATTTTACCGGATGGTTTTGCGGGCATGATACTCTCTCCTTTATTTAGGTATATACTATAAATGAGCAAATAACAAATATTGCACAAAAATAAAGGACAACCTCAACATTTGGTGTATAATGGAATTAAGTAAGCAAATCAACCATTTACAATCAAAAGGAGGATGTCCTATGTTTAAGAGTATACACCATTAC
>JAFUUG010000004.1 GCA_017483905.1 Bacillota bacterium | reverse complement strand
GCTCGAAGCTATACAGCAGATTCTCGTCACGCTGCCAGCTTCGGAACTGCTCCATGCACCAGTCGTTCAGCAGCTCCATCTGCCCCGGGGAATCCTCATCCTTGACCGGCACATTCAGCTTGTCCGGAAAGTGGCTGCAAAACTCCAATAGCTGCAAAAACTCCGGCGAATCAAAGTGACAGGTACCGTTTGCCGCATCCACAAAGCCCATATTGCTATACAGCATCCGGAACATCTGCATCCGGTCTACCCATTGGTACACATCAAGGAACATATCAAGAGGTATGCTGTTGACGGCAAACCGCCGACAATGCTTGACCTTTTGGAGAAGTCCAACAAGCTGAAATCGAAGTGGAACAGGCTTAATGTCGAGCATACCGCATTCCTCACCAAGCGTGAAACGGCGAAGAAATACACCCGACAGGTGCGCCAGTACATCAATGAACAGCAGATGAAGCGTGAGCGTGAGCAGAGCCATCAGCGGAAACAGACTAAACATAAGAATTCATATCTTGAATGACGACAGGCTCACTGACGAACGGAGAAGCCACTCCGCTCCTTGTGCGACGGTTATGGGGAAAAGTATACTCATAAAATTCAAAACGGCACAGAGAGCGTTCGCTGTGCCGTAGATATAAATATTCTATTCCTAAATTAAAAACCAGACAAAGCAGTAAGTACGCCCTTATCCATCTCACTAACAGTGTCACAAAGTATCTCAATATCTTCAGAAGAATGTGAAGCAATAATGATTGTTTTGCCTTGTTTCTTTAAGTCAAGAAGATACTTGCGCATATCGCCTACACCATCTTTGTCAAGACCGTTCATTGGTTCATCAAGGATAAGAATATCTGGATTTTCCATGATTGCCTGAGCAAGTCCAAGACGTTGACGCATACCAAGCGAGTATTTCTTTACATGAAGTTTAGAATTAGGATCAAGACCTACCTGTTGAATGGCAGCTCTAATTTGCTCAGACTTAATTTTATTATTCAGATCAGCAAGCAATTTCAAATTCTTATATCCACTGTAATAGGGGATGAATCCGGGGGTTTCGATTATAATGCCCGTATTTTTAGGGAAATCACAATCCTTGCCGATTTTATAATCGCCTACAAAGATCTCTCCCTCTGTCGGTTTCACAAAGCCACAGATACATTTCATCAGCATCGTTTTTCCGCTTCCGTTTCTACCGATGAGTCCATGAATTTTACCCTCTTCAAATTCAATAGAGATAGATTTTAATATCTCTGTTTTTTTGATTGTAAGTGATACGTTTCTTACACTTATCATTGCTATCCTCCTGTTAATCGACTACCTCTATATTATGAAACGAACTGTTTTTAGTAATTTTGAATGCGATGATAAAAAGGACAGCTATCATTAAAAAGAAATACAGATATGATATTCTGATGTCACAATAGGTTTTATTGTAAAACTTATCATAGTGTCCTGTATACAATGCGTGGCTTAATGGCAGTATCCATTTATATGGCGTGTTTACATACCAAAGGCAAAAGCCTGCACCGATCATAGTAATATTAACAAGTATGCCTAAAACACGCTTTCCTACAAGTGCAAAACAATATTGGTTCAAGCCAATCGTGAGAGTGTGAAGTAAATTCATCGTGAATGAAATCCCGACTAATTGATAGGGGCGAACCTGATTTGTAATTGTCCCGTCAAGAGCGAATGCACTGAGAATATTGGAATTTTCCGATAGTGCCTGCCGAATCGGCAGTGACCAACCATTAGCAAGAAATGAATTGAAATTAATAGTGAGAATAGAAAAAATCAAGAGGATTATCTGTAACACAGCAGAAACCAACACTATAAAAAGCATTTGACCTAAAAACCATGTCCTTTTTCCTGTACGATATATTACAAATTTATTTGACGCATCAATGATAGGAATATCACCAAGCAGAATCACTGTTAGGAGTGGAAAGAGCGAAGCCGCATAGGGCATAGAGGTCATTATCAAAAATGGCTCAATCGTTCCAAGAGGACTATTGATCTGCTCTGAAAATTCAATGTAAGGCTTAATGAACAGTCGATAAGAAGCAATAAAATAAAGCAAAAAAATCATCACTTTAGTGCTGCTTAACCAAGCAAAAAAGCTGTAACGGCATACGGTGACCTGCTTTTTCATAGAATCACCTTCTTTTTCATGATATTGTGGAATACCAAATAAATCAGTATAATCACAGCAAGATATGCGATTATATAGATTATATAGGGCATATGGAAATCATTCTGAAATTCGGGCATACCATGAGCCACATTGCCGACAAATAGAAAATCCGTATAGTGATTATATTCGTCACGAGAAACCTCTCCGCTAAACATTTTCTTAAAAAAACGGCTGCGGTATGAGCTTTGAACATCTCCTATCAGAAATAAAACCAGAACCAGCGTGCTACATGAGGTAAATGCGTTGGAAATCAATGAAGCAAGGGTAATGCAGATAATTCCTATTAAAAATGCGTAAAAAATATATGTCAAGCATACCTCTATAAAAGCAAGTGCTGCGGACTGACGGTGTACCAACATCTCGGCAATTGGAGCATCGGAGTAACTTCCCAAATTCGTACTATACATTACTGCAATAAAGAACGACAGTATCATTGCTGAAAACATAACCATAGCCGAATAAATCCCTGCGCCTAAAAATCTTGAAATCAAGAATCTGTATAACCCCTGCCTGTTGAGAGAAAAGATATAGCACCTCGTATTCACATCAATGCAAAATGTGTACACATATGGAACGGTACAAATCAGTGGTGCTAAAATCAACAGCCAAGTATTCATATCGCTGCTTGACAGTACATTATGCCACATTACCAGCCCTGATAAAGAGTGATCTCCTTTCAGCATATACACCAGCATAGATTGATTGTTTGCTGGATCATCTGCAAAATAAGATGTTGACAGTAAAATAAACACAACGCAGATGAATGTGCTTAAAATGTAAAAGAGAGTTGGGATACGGCGCAGATTGGTAATTATATCTCTCATAATGTACCTCAATAATGAATAATCTGGTTTCCATTTCCATCTATATTTTCAATTCTAAGATTTCCATCAATTGCATTAATCATAAATACGCCCCCACAATTGGTGTCTGTATTCTGAGCTGTAATATCAGTAAATACCCAATATGGAATTGCAGTAATCTGATAGTTTCCGTAAGCGAAAATGGAATCAGCCGAGTACACGATTCCATAGGTATTACTATCATACTCATTTGATTTAGCATAATTTCTGGCTGCATCAATATAATCAGATGAGGTGGTTTCTAAAATATACTTTAATTCAACTGTTTCAAAATCGTATGATTTGCCTTGTGCTAACTCATTGGAAAGGATATTAACAGCGGAACCTAATGATACAATTTGGTCATTAGCAATGACTTCACTAATGGTTAATGCTTGAATTATCTCAAATTCAGCTATATTATCATTTGAAGTAATCCATAAATGAATAGGTGAAGCAATCAAAGGATTTCTGTTTTCAAACTCATCAAGAGTATAAGTATAAATCGGAGTTGCATCGAATAAGTTACCATGTAAATCTTTACGACAAAGGGAAATGTAATACCCATATTGTTCAGGTGATACTTGCCTGACATCTACATAATTTACTTGATAATCAAACA
Organism: Bacillota bacterium; assembly: GCA_017483905.1. Classification (GTDB taxonomy): domain Bacteria; phylum Bacillota; class Clostridia; order Lachnospirales; family CAG-274; genus RGIG4831. The sequence continues at coordinate 3,646 of JAFUUG010000004.1, read as the reverse complement.
AGCTATTCTCTATAATGGATAAATAATTATTGCAAAAGTCCTGCGAAAATTGTGTGGCATCTGCCACTGACATCTCGCTTCCATCACATAGAGTATAAGACTCCGTATTTTGTAGGAAATCTGTCAAATACCTTTTTTTCACAGGATATTGTAAAGCTGAACCAATGCCTGTGTTCTGTTCATCTGAATAAAGAGTTATGCCTCCTAAATCAGTTGTTCGCATATTTTGCCCGTAATATATTCCCCAATCTGATTGCTTGATGTCTTCTTTATTTCGGTAGTAATTAATGCCATCCAACTCCGGAAAAGCGGTAAAGCAATAATCTTTATTCGTTTTCCAAACATCAAGATCGTTTGGAGTATTTACCGTTGTACCATTCCCATCATTAGCAAAAAGCGGTTCTGATTGCAGTTTTGAAAAAACATCTTCAGTTTCGCTATTATTAAATCTAATATTGTATAGCGGAATATTGTCACTTTCTGGTACTATTAGATTTTGAATCGTAATATTTGTCTTGTTTTGATCAAGAAATTTGTATGCATCTTGAATTGCTTCTGGGACAGGAAGAGAAATCGTTTCGGCATCTTGAATAGTTTGCGCATGATTATAATTATCTATTTCTTCCTTTACTTCAGAAGGCGCTTCAGCGCATCCTGTCAATAAAGTCAACGAAAATGCTATAAAAAGTAAAGTTTTATTAAGTCTCATATTGCGTACACCTCACATTAATTGAAAACGAGACTGCTACAAATGCAACAGCCTCGTTTCTCTGTAATTCAATTAGCTGTTCCGTTGAAATGGCAGTTACCATAGCCCTGACTGGTATCTGTTCTTACAAGCTCACAAGTGAAATATACGTTTGTTCCATGACTCTTCAAAGCGATATCTTTTGTCTGCCATTGATAGCTGAATGAGGTCCAGTATGGTTCAGAAGAAGCTCTCAGCGGTACAGTAAAATGGCAACTCTTAGTATTGCTACTTGTAGCACAGCTTGTTACCTGAATGGTAATAGCCGGATCGGAACTACCCATAGAGGCATAATTCGTAAGTGTTGTCTGAATGTCGGTAGAGGGTGCACCAATTGCATACGTTAGTATGAACTGATTAGGATAATTTGTGATGTAAGCATTAGCTGTCAAAGCTCCTGCGCCTGACAACATCATTGCTGCACTTGCGATACAAGCAATTGATTTTTTGATCATTTTCATAATCTCATTTCCTTTCAGTATGGCAAACATTATCAGATGTACGATTTAATTCATTCTTACACTTTCCGGTTAATAGAATACTACTCATCATCACCATAACCCACATAGAACAGAGAATAATATGCTTCAATCCGAAAAATAGGGCGATGATGAATATAATAGTCTCTAAAGCCGTAATCACATATGTGCGTTTCCTGTAAACAACCTGCTCTATGTCATCAAGTGGCTTGTTAGCATCTTCCACAGGAGCAAGAATCAGAATAACTGCACATGAGATCACAAGTGCGATGATGCAAATGAATGTCGGTATATACAAGTATTTCATTGCCAAAAGAACTGCAATCATCAAAAGAATGGAATAAACATAGCATCGGGTAGCTGTCCGAGCGTGATAACCGCCAGCATTACTTCTTAACGGGGCATATAAAGCCATAAAGAGTATTGCTTGCCATAGCTCTTTCATAACAGCACCGATAACTATTACGGTAACAGCATTCAGCAGAATTGTTAGACCTTGCTGAAACCCAAATCGACATATCTCATACTGTTCACTTGAAATTGAATTGTTTTCTTGTAATTTCTTGGTGATCGTATCAGCCGTTTTAACAAACATCAGAATTTGCGAAGTCTCTTAGCTTCGTCCGGCAACGAGTCTTGGTGCATAATGCAAACGCAGGCTGCGTTTGCATTCATAGTAGTAACTACTATGGCTAACGCCGCAAGAAAGCCGCCGTACCTCTGAAAGAGTTTCTTCATCACGCTCACCCCCTTTCTCTTTTGGCACTTTTATTATAGCACATTTAGGAGGCTTGTGCGAGAAGATGGTACGAAATACCGGTTTCTTGGTACGAAATGACGAAAAAAGTTATATCAGACCGAAATTTCTCATATATACATTATTATATCAACTGTAAAGATGCTGTCAGTGTAATCAATATCTATGTAGCCTTTGTATTTGTTGACTGATTTTGCGATGTTATTCAAACCATATCCATGTTGCTTAGAGTTCTGTTTAGCAGATACTATCTTTCCGTCCTTACACAATATATCGCCAGTATACGGATTTGACGAGCGGATGATAAGTCTTTCTTGACTAAATACTACCTTTATAGTTAAGCTTCTCCTATCCTCCGGAACATCGGCAAGCGCATTCAGTGCATTATCTATCAGATTTCCGAGAATAGTTACTAAATCCGTAGTTTCTATGTTTGCCTGATTCGGAACTGCTATTTCAGTTTTAACCTTAATCTTATCACTAAGGGCATTCTGCAATTTATAGTTGATCAGACCGTCAATAATAACATTGCCTGATGTACTATATATTATCTTGCTCTTAGTTAGCGAAGTCAGACGGCTTAATTGCTTTTCAGCTTCTCCGTACTGTTCCGATTTGATAAGTTGCGAAAGTGCGATAAACTGATTGTTCATATCATGACGAAACTCTTGCAGCTCCTGTGTAGAAGATTGCATGATCTCGCACTGCTTACTATACAGTGTATTCTCCGTTTTCAAAATGGAGAGCTTTGATTGGCGAACATAGCTTTTTGAAAGAGAGTCATACATATAAAAAGCTGAAATATTGATAACAAATAGGATAATAACCGATGTGATAATCTTGTATTGAGATGAGGAATCGCTGCTTACATACATAATTTCATAGGCTAAAGTTGATATAGGAATTAGAATAGAAGAAAGCCATAGATTCCAACCAACATTTTGTTTCTCTTTGGAGATTTTATAATTGTGTAGCAACAATGCCTCACTGAATGCCATTATTTTTGAGACGATTACCCCAATACTATTGCTATAACTGCCGTCAACAAAAAAAGAAAAATGCAGATAACCGGTAGCAGCCGCTACGATTAGCTCAGGGAACAGCATGAATACTAAGATATATGTTGAATACATCATACGTTTCTGCATCGTTGATTCGTAAGTCAAGGAAATCACAAAAATTATAATCCAATTTAATGCAAGAGTAATGATAGGAACATCCAGTATCAAATAAGCTAATGAAGTTACAATAAAATATGACAGATAAGCAATATTTGTCAGTAATTTCCCTTTATCATTATTTGAGAAAAATAATTTCATAAAACGGTGAATTATAAAAATAGTAAAGAAGTTCGAGATAAGATATATAATGTTATAAGTAGTAAAAATCATATTAGTGTCCTCCGTTTTCAAAATGAAGCTGCAGCTTGGATATTTCATCTCTCTTTCCTTTGGCTATTGGTACTTCGTCACCATTGACCATAATGATAGCATCTGCTTGGAAGGCTTTGATAAAACGATAGTTTACAAGATAAGACTTATGTGGGGAGATAAAGCCTTGCGAGCTCAGCTGTTCGATCAGGCTGTTCATAGTACCATAAAACTCTTCTTTTGAAGATAAAGAAACTATACTGATCAGCTTTCTGTTGCTCTTAAAGTACAG
>JAFUUG010000102.1 GCA_017483905.1 Bacillota bacterium | reverse complement strand
TGAGCATTACAAATATAACAGTCTGTATACATCCCGCAAATAGATCGAAATATATGTGCAGAACGCCCGGTATGAAGAAATTAAGCCATTTAGGCAGGCAATAGACCATACCCATTATGATACTTCCTCCAAGTATATTACCGAATAGACGGAAGCTGAGCGATATAGGTGTAGCCAGTTCGCTTATAATGTTCATAGGAAGCATTATCGGAATAGGCTCAAAATATCCCTTGAAATAGCCGCCTTTCTGGAAAATAATACCCGAAATGTGTATCAGCAGAAATGTTGCAAACCCAAGACAAGCCGTAGTGGCAAGATCTGCCGTAGGTGGTCTGAAACCGAGCAGACCGCTCAGATTCGATACGAGAATGAATACGAATACACCGAAGAACCAGTTTCCGAAGTAATCATATTTTTCGCCCATCGTACCCTTTACGAAGTTGTCCATTGCATCGATTATGATCTCGATAAGATTTTGTGCCGTACTCTCGGGCTTTTCCGTAAATCTTTTAAGCTGGAGCCTTGCAAGAAATGCCACAAAAATTATTACCGCCATGATCACCCATGTTGTAACTACAGTTTGAGTCAGCCATATCTCATGTCCGCCTATATTAAATATATGAAAGACTTTAGCCGATACATCCAAACCGCCATCCATAAATACTCCTCCTTTCCTTTATTATGATAATGCTGCAAGCAGCAAGTCATCGGAGCTGTCCGATAGCCTATGCAGTACAGTCTGTAATACCGATACAGACAGCACCGCATAAGTCACCGAACAGTTCTTTAAACTTTTATATTAATATACAGAATTTCTGTATAAAATACAACATATTCATATATTACCGCCGTCTTTCTCCATTCTTCCCGCAATAAATACCGCAGGAGTCATGGCAGCAAGTCCGAGTACAACACCGGGCAGGCTTATACTTTTTACAATTGCCGCTACCACCACTACAGCTCCCGTAAGAAAATATCTTATCGAGTAATGCAGCCTTGTGTAATTCTGTGCATTTGCCTGTCCCATATCAACGGCCTTTTTCAATGTTTTTTCAAGCAATATTACCTTTAATACCGAAAATACCGTTCCAAACACTATCCCCTTTGCAAAATACAGCACATTATCCGTAAAAAACACACCTGCCCCAAAGAAGATAAGACCAAAAGCCGCTGTCAGAAATATGATCCTTTTACAAGTATTACCGATGTTCATTTTTATTTATCCTTTTTTTCGTCGTTACCGAAGTCCTTAGTCATCATATACAGTGTCCTGAAAGCCGCCCCGACTCCGAGGAAAATAAATATTCCGAGGAACAGCGGCGATGTATCTGCCCATTTGTCTATCTGTACTCCTATCAGAACACATATAAATATAGGAACAAACATAGAAATACCTATCTGCATTATCATTCCTATTGCCTTTCCTATATCCTTCATCTGACATCTGTCCTTTCCATTATATAACAAATCAACAAACAAGTCTAGTCTTTTTGATATTTTTTTGTAAATATTTATTTTGTCACCTTAAAATCCTCGGGACGTTTATCCGTTATCCCGAAATGATAGAGTATAGCCTCAACGATCCTCTCCGAAGCGTGACCGTCGCCGAAAGGATTCTTAGCCTGTGCCATTTTTGTATATACTTCCTTATTGTTGAGTATCTCATCGGCAGCCCTGTATATCTCTTCCTCATTGTTTCCGCCGAGTTTAAGTGTACCTGCCTCTATTCCCTCGGGTCTTTCCGTCACATTTCTGAGCACAAGCACAGGTTTTCCCATAGAAGGCACTTCCTCCTGCAATCCACCCGAATCCGTCATCACGAAAAATGATCTGTTCATCAGATTGTGCATATCTTTCATATCCACAGGATCGGTAAGAAGTATCCTTTCATGTCCGCCGAGTATCCTGTAAGCGACCTCTCTCACCGCAGGATTGAAATGTACCGCATATACAACATATACATCTTCATTCTCATTTACGAGCCTTAATACCGCCTTGCATATATTCTCAAGAGGTTCGCCGAGATTTTCTCTCCTGTGTGCAGTCATCGTTATTACTCTTTTGTTTTCAAAATCGATATTATTAAGCTCTTCCCTTGAAAATCTGTAATTATCCTCAATAGTTAATTTAAGGCAGTCAATAACTGTGTTGCCCGTTACAAATATGCTGCTTTCATCGACATTTTCCTTTAATAAATGTTCTTTTGCAAGATAAGTAGGTGCAAAATTCAGATCCGCAAGTGCCCCCGTAAGTTTTCTGTTCATCTCTTCAGGATAAGGCTGCCATTTGTCGTAAGTCCTCAGTCCTGCCTCTACATGACCTATCTTTGATTTTGTATAGAAAGAAGCCAGTGCGCCTGCAAATGTCGTTGTCGTATCACCGTGAACAAGTACAAGATCGGGTTTCTGCTTCTCCATAACTTCCACAAGACCCGTAAGCGATCTCACCGTAATATCCGTAAGCGTCTGTCTGTCCGTCATTATATCGAGGTCAAAGTCGGGCCTTAATTCAAATATATCAAGCACCTGATCGAGCATCTGTCTGTGCTGTGCCGTAACGCATACTATCTGCTCAATGTGTTCGCATTTTTTCATTTCATTTATAACGGGAGCCATTTTTATAGCTTCGGGTCTTGTCCCGAAAATACTCATTACCTTTATTTTTTTCATTCTCGTTATCTCCTTAAAAATATTGATCAATATTATAGTATACGACATTTTTTAATGTAGTTTACTATAAAATTTTATCATAATTTCATCATATTTTCCACCCCTAAATTTAAAAACTTTTTAATTATTTTTCAAACCTTGATTTTTCTGTAATTATATGATAGTATTTATTATGAAACATTGATTTGCGAAACTTTTTAAAAGGACGATATTTATGCTTTTTAACTCAATAGATTACATATTATTTTTTGCATCGGTAGTATTATTCTATTACATACTTCCTCATCGTTTCCGCTGGATACTTCTTCTCATATCCAGCTGTATATTCTATATGTCATGGCGGGCGGAGCTTATACTTCTGATATTGTTTTCATCTTTTCTGAACTATTCTTCCTCAATGCTCATAGACATGACAGAAAGCCATAAAAAGAAAAAGTTCGTTTTTGCTCTCTGTATATTCATAAATTTTGCTCTGCTTTTTATCTTTAAATATATGATGTTCATAAATCATACATTCATGGCAGTCTATGAATATTTCGGCATACACTACCCTATAGAGGATTTTAACATAATACTCCCAATGGGCATATCTTTTTATACATTTCAGGCAGCAAGCTACACCATAGATGTATACAAAGGCGAGTACAAGCCCGAAAGGAACTTTTTTCGCTTTACTCTGTTCATTACGTTTTTCCCTCAGCTTGTGGCAGGACCTATTGAGCGTGCAGATCGCCTTATGAAGCAACTTTTTACAGAGAAAAAATTTGATACGGACAATTTTTCAATGGGCTTAAAATATATGCTCCTCGGCTTTTTCAAAAAAGTCGTTATTGCCGACAGAGCAGCTATCCTTGTAAACAGCGTATTCAATAATGCTCATAATTTCGACGGTACATCTTTCATCATCGCAGTACTATTCTTCACATTTCAGATCTACTGTGATTTCAGCGGCTATTCCGATATAGCGATAGGTTCTGCAAAAGTTCTCGGCATAGACCTTATGCAGAATTTCAATAAACCTTATTTTTCGTCATCTGTAAAGGAATTTTGGAGAAGATGGCATATATCCCTCTCCTCGTGGCTGCGTGACTATGTATATATCCCACTGGGTGGCAGCCGCTGTTCTCTTCTCAGAAAATATTACAACATTTTCGTGACCTTTGCCCTCAGCGGCTTGTGGCACGGTGCGAACTGGACATTCGTTCTCTGGGGCATTATACATGGCTTATATCAGATAACAGAAGATATCATATCAAAGATATTTTCTTTCGTTATCCCTCATAAAAAAGACGAAAATGAAAAAAAGGGTTTTTTATATTATTTTCTCTTGCCTTTCAGGGCGATCATACACATTATCCGTGTAATATTTACATTTATCCTTGTTGCATTTGCATGGATATTTTTCAGAGCAAATTCAACAGACGATGCCCTCTATATCATCACCCACCTAACAGACGGCATAGAAAACATAACAGA
>JAFUUG010000101.1 GCA_017483905.1 Bacillota bacterium | reverse complement strand
TATAGATCAACTTATAAGACGCTTTTCGGATAAAGAAGATTTAGACGATCTTATTACGGATAACGAAAATGCCTCTATAATAGTTGCAAATGAGATAGAGGACGGTATAGCTCCTGCTGATGAAAAAGAAGAAAGAGGAAGAAAACTTCTTCGTACAACGTATGATAAGCTTGAGGAAAAGGCTGATACGGTCATATATATGATGGCAGGTGTGCCTAAGTACTTAAAGGGTGAAAAAATATAATATGAAATTGTATAAAAAAATCCGCTGACAATTTACAGCGGATTTTTTTATGCCGATGAATAAAAAAATATTCATCGGCTTAGTTGATTATAAGTTTATGAACCTATATTATATCTGTAGGATATTTCAGCACTTGTAACACCGTTTTTGACAGCTACGGCACGAAGTGTACAAGAAGATTCTATAGGTATAGCCTGATAATATCGTTTATTGAATCTTTCATCTTTAGGATCCATTCCGCTTGTTGTATACCATATCTCTGCACCCGGTTCCGCATTTAATGTTACATAGATATACGATGCATAATCACCCGGATCCATATTGGCCGACGGTACCGACGGCGGCGGAGTCTGTGGTGTTTGCTGCTGAACAGGAGGAGGCGTCGGAGATGTTTCCTGCACTTCAGGCTGCTCGACTTTTGGTGCAGCTTGTGTAGCAGGCTGTGGTGCCGGAGCAGGGGCAGGAGAAACAGGAGCAGCATTTGTGGTTGGCTGCGTATTCTTTTCCGGATCAGCACCCTTGCTTATAACTACTGCCAATGTCTGTCCTCTTTCCATTTCCGAATCAGGTGTTTCACTTTGTCTGATTATTCTGCCTGTAGGTATCGTATCACTGTAATCTTCGGAAACATTCAGATACAGTCCGTCAAGCTGTGTTTTTGCTTCATTTTCTGTTAAACCGACAAGATTTGGTATCTTAACGGTAGGTTTTCCGATACATACGGAGATATTAACCGCAGCATTCATATCAAGCTTGAGATTTGTACCGGATGCCGGCTCTTGCTTATTTACGATATTTATTGCCGCATTACTGTCACGGAATTCCTCGATATGTCCGAGAGGTATATTTGCATCTTCAAGTATCTTTACGGCTTCTTCTCTTGTTTTTCCCACAAGATCGGGAACGACTGCTGTTTCGACATTTGTATCAACATAGAAGAATACTTTCTTCTCTACAGAACCTGCCGAAAGAGTAACCGTAGCTTTTCCCTCGCTTAAAGCACGGACTTTATTGTTGTTAAGATGGATTATATCCGTATCTTTTGTTGTATACTCGATAGTTTGTTCAAGAGCATCAGTTGGAATCACTTTTCCTTTTATGATAAATTCGTCACCGACTATCATTCTTACGCTCTCTCGTTCAACTTCTATTTCATCGGCATGAACAAAACTCTTTTCGACATTTATCGCCTGCTGTTCGATGTTATCGGGAAGTGCCTGCGATTCGTTGAATTTTGCGATAACTGCGGATATAAGTATGTACAGTAACCAAACGATAAGAAGAACTACTATGAGTTTAAATATAAATGCGATCAATTTACGCTGTTTACGGCTTAATCTGTGTTTTATTTTTATCTTTGAGTTTTTCTTTTGCTTATGTGCTTCTTTTCGGTCACTCAAGGATGATTTTCCTTTAGCCGGAGGCAAAGACGGCTCGGAAGATGTATTCTGCTCATTTTCGGAAGTATCCTGAACGGGCGGTGCTTGTCTGGAGTCTTCTTTTTCCGGCTCATCCATTTTAAGAGATACTCTTTTTTTAGGTTCGTTTTTCGGTTTATTTGTTTTGGGGGTTTCTTTTTTTGAAATTTCTTTTTTAAGTTCTTCTTTTTTAAGTTCTTCTTTTTCCGCTATTTCTTTTTTTGTATTATCGGAATCGGTAAGAGGAACACTTTTTTCTGTTGTTTTTTCAAGTTCTTTGGGTTGTTCTGTCGGTGTTTCTTTTGGTATTGGCTGCTCAAAACGGAGTTCTTCTTCGTCAAATTCTTCTCCGAGTGCTGCCGCTATGCTTTGTGCAGTAATGTCAGCAGGTTCGGTTATATTGTTATTTTTTTCTTTTTCCGACTCTTTTTTGATCGGTTCTTCTTTTTGGAGTTCTTTTTCGGGTTCGTATTTTTCAAATTTATGAGAACTCTTTTTTTTATCAATAACGGAGAAAAGAGATTTATTGGCTTGTTTTTCAACGATCTCTTTGATACCGAGACTTGGTGTTATTTCATTGAGAATATCATCTTCTGTTACTACCGCTTTATCAGCGGCGGAGGATAGAAGAGATGAAAGAGCAGCTTTAAATTCCGAAGCAGAAGAATATCTCCTTGACGGAGATGGATCTGCAGCCTTTAAAATAACATCGGAGATGTCGCTGGTTCCGCTTATCGGTGCGGATAACTCAGCTCCCGACATTCTGTGAGCTATGGCATCTTCCACATCTTTATATATTACATACTTATCTTCGCTGAGAAACGGTATCATATTCTTATTGAGAAGTTTATAAAGAACTACCGCAAGAGAATATATGTCGGAAGACTCATTATAAATATTGTTTGAATAGGACTCCGGAGGAAGATATTCATAATTACTGACAGTATCTATGTTAAGGGCATTATTAACTGCCTGATTAAGGGCAAAATCCGTAAGAAGAAATGAATCGGAGTTACTGTCGTAAAAAATATTTTCACTGCGGATGTCCGAGTGTATGATACCCTTTGAATGAGAATATTCAAGAGCAGAGGCTATATCTATACCAAGTTTTATTATACCTTTTGACGACATTGAATTATCGCATATATAATCGGGAAGATTATCAAAGATATTTTCTCTTATGAGATAATCAAAGCCTTTGTTGTTTTCATGGTCATAAGAGGTATACTGTAAATTTGAAAGAATATTCTTATGAGAAAGCGATGAAGTTTTATCAAGGACTTCGGTTATTATGCTTTTTATTTCTTCCGGTTTTTTCAACAATGAATCGGGGATAGTGATCACCTTTAATGCGGAGGAATCTCCGTCATCGGTGTCGATACGGAAAACTTTTGTAAATCTGCCTTCGCCTATCTGTTTTTTTCCGTACCATTTTCCCCAGAGAGGTTCATATTTTGTTATGACACTCTTCATAATAAATGCACACATCCAATCTTTTGAAGCTATTTTTACAAATTATTTATTGTCGGTATCATGATAAAGAGTTTCGACATAAGCAAGAATAAGAGGTGCAACGCCTTTTGCTTCATTCTGTACTACAGGTTCGCTTATGTAATATTCATAAGAACCGTCACGTCTTTTGTTATCTTCGGGACCGAGACCTGCTACAAGGCAAATTCCGTCAAGCTGTAACTCTCCGTCTTTTTCGGAAAGATATTTTTCACAAATTCCGTCAAATGCTTTTTTGCCATACTGATAATAGCTTTCGTCGAGTATACCGATCCTCGTACTTTTCATGATAGAATATGCAAGGATAGCGGAACCGCTTGTTTCAAGGTAATTGCCGTCAAGATCGCCTTTATCCACTACCTGATACCACATTCCGCTTTCATGCTGGTATTTAAGAAGGGAATCGATATATTCCTTATATATTCTTTTAAGCTCGTTAGCCTGCTTAGAAAGTGATTCGGGCATTATTTCGATAGTGTCGATAAGTGCCATTGAATACCAGCCGAGTGCTCTTAACCAGAAATTTTTTGATAAACCTGTTTCTTTATCTGCCCAAAAAGATTTTTTTGATTCATCATAACCATGATAATAAAGACCTGTATTTTTATCAC
>JAFUUG010000100.1 GCA_017483905.1 Bacillota bacterium | reverse complement strand
TCATATATGCGAAATAATTATTGTGAAGAAGCATGGCTGTTTTTGAATCATTTATCATCAATAATTAGTATAAATATGATTGAGGATATAGCTGCAATAGGAGAATCAAAAAATATTTCGTATAAGGATTTAGTCCAAACTCTAACGAAAATAAAAGCTAATATTGGAAGTGAAAAAATTTCAATAGTTCCAATAAAAAATCAGTAAATAAGCTGTGCAGTAAATTGAATTATGACCCAACCGATTTATCAAATTTAAACTTGCCAGATGATTGATTACATTTGATGGCATACCTAAAAACGAAAGCGTTACAGATTAATAATATCCCCGCCGACCTTTTCATGGATATACTCAGCCGCTATCTGTGTATTGCCCTTCAATTTGCCATCTGTCTTATTAAGGCTTGCAGAAGATACCGCATCTATATCATCGCTTATTTTGATATTATCGGCCCTCGTAAAATAAACTACCAGTATATTGTTATTTGGAGCGGTATTTTTTTCTTGTTCGACATTTTTATCAGCATTAGGTTCTGTATTTTCTACCGTAACTTTTTCGGTATCGGCTGTATTTATATCGTTCTGAGTAACAGTTATAGTTTTTGTATTGTTATCCCATTCAACATCAAATCCGAATCCCTCCGATACAAACCTCAGCGGAAGCATGGTTCTGCCCTTTACCACAACAGGCACCGTATCGAGAGTCATTTCCTCGCCATTTATATATGCATTTTTACTTCCGATGACCAATTTTATATTATTTTTCCCATGTGTAAGAGTTGCTGTTCTTGTTTGTGCATTCCATTCAACATTTCCACCAAATGACTCAATCATTGCTCTTATCGGTACAAGAGTGTGCCCATCCGATATTATAGGCGTAGTACCTATGCCGGGATCTATCTCATTTTTTTCTCCGTTTACCTCCATTATTGGATCGTTTATCCTCATAACTGCTTTGTTTTCGGCAGCCTGTAAAATATTGAGCATAGATGCCGAAACACTTATCATAAAAGCTGCTGTAACGATTTGTTTGAAAAATTTCATAATATCACCCCATTTATTATTTTTTCAACTCTGTCCAAAACTTTGAATTCTTTAAATTTCCTTTACCGCCCTGTTTCTTTAAGAATATTATCCGTATATTCTGTTGTACTGCCCTGTATTCTTTCACCGCTTATCCACTTATCGGCATTTATAATGCTTTTCAGCGAATCTTCCTTAATCTGTTACATTGTAAGTTTTCGGAAACAATCAGCATCACCTGCTTTCCGAAATCCAATTACCTGCCCATATATATTACATAGCTGCGAAAGCCTGTATATCTGCCGCTGAAGGATTAACTTTCCCTTCCGTAATCTCTGCGTTTTTTACACTGTTTTTAAGATTTGAAACGGTTTTTCCGAAGCCGCTGCCCCCTGATGTTGCATACAGTACTATTTTCTTCCCCGAAAAATCATAGCTTTCAAGGAATGTATTGATTATAGTAGGCGCAACATACCACCATATAGGAAAACAAACGCATATAATATCATACTCGGCTATATTCGCATTTTTATCGGAAATAGAAGGACGGGAATTTACATCTTTCATCTCCACGCTGCTGCGTGAGTTTTTATCCTGCCAGTTAAGATCTGCATTTGTATATGGGACTTCCGGTTTTATCTCGTATATATCAGCTCCCGCAGTCTCCGAAAGTTTTTTTGCAAGTTTGGCTGTTACTCCGCTTGCACTGAAATAAGCAACTAATTTTTTACTCATATTATTTCATCTCCTTTTCCCAAAAACGTATCGTATTTATATTAAGACTGTCTGCCAGTTTTTCAAGTTCTGCTGTTTCTTCTGCCGTAAGGCTGATATTTGAAGCCTTTACAGCATCTTCAACGTGTTTTGTCTTTGTTACACCGATTATCGGAAGCGTACCTTTTGCTATTGCCCATGCAACAGGTATCTGTGCCGTTTCAACATTATATTTATCTGCAAGTTTTTTAAGTTCGGCATTAAGTACCTCTATCTTATCGAGTACCGGATTATAAGCCTCCGCTCTTGCCGACCCCTCCGGCATCGGATTCTTTGTATCATACTTACCCGAAAGAGCACCCTGCTCAAGAACCATATATGCAAAGAAATATATATCGTTTTCCTTGCAATAATCAAGTATTCCCGACTTTTCCGATGAACGGTTTATAAGACTCAGATGATTTTGTACTGCCGATAATTTAAGTCCGTGTGCCTTTAATATATCAGATGCCTGTTTTATTTCCGAAAGATTATGATTAGATACACCAAGAAGCGGTACATTTTCTTTACCCTCAAAATATTTTGCAAGTTCTTCTGTCCATTTAGGTGCGTCCCATACATTATGTATCCAATAAATATCAAAATCATCAAGTTCCATAAGTTTAAGCTGCATTTCTATCATATCTTTCATAGCCGTAGAAGATGCCGCATCTGCACACTGCGGAGTGAATTTATCCGATACAAGATAACTCTCTCTCGGCATATCCTTTAAAAATCCCGCAAGTACCTTTTCCGAAGTTCCCATGCCGTAAGCATAAGCCGTATCCCAAAGATTAAGCCCGTTTTTCATCGCAATGTCAAATATCGGTCTCAGTGTTTCCGAAGTAAAATTATTTCCGAATGTTCCGTCGTTTCCCCATGCCCATGCTCCAAGTGCTATTTTGGGTAATTTTTTCATATAAATTCCTCCCGCTCTGTTATTTTACTGCTTCAATAGTAACTTTTATATTTTCTTTGCCGCTGAACATTTCCATACCTTTTTCATTCTAAACCTCCGTTCTTTCACAACGCTCATCGCATTTATGCCAAACGACATTTATCAATAACATTTGGTGTAATCTGCCTTACAAAAATCATCGTCTGATTTTTCATATTATCTAAGAAACCACCGATCAACAGGTTAGAAAAAACAGCGTTTCCTTAACTATCTCAATTTACCGTAATCTTCATCCGAAACTTTTTCAAGCCACTGTGTACTGCTTTCCTCTCCTTTTATCTCTACTGCAAGATGAGAGAACCAGTTATCTGCCGCCGCACCATGCCAATGCTTTACCTCCGCAGGTATATTTATCACCTTTCCCGGAGTAAGTTCGATTGCTTCTTTCCCCCATTCCTGATAATATCCTCTGCCGCCTACACATATAAGCATCTGTCCTCCTCCGCTTTTTGCATGGTGGATATGCCAGTTATTGCGGCAAGCAGGTTCAAATGTCACGTTAAAAACAGGTATCTGCTCTTTTGAAACAGGTGCAAGATAGCTCTGACCGACAAAGTAATCTCCATAAGGATTCGGTTCGCCGACCGGAAAGAATATCGTATTCTGATATCTGTCTTTTTCCGTAAGTGCAGCAGTTTCTTCATTCCATACATCTTTCGCAAGTCTGAATACAGCCCAGCCTTTAGGCCAGCCGACATACATCGTCGCATGAGTAATTACAGCCGCTATTTCCTCCTTTGTAACACCGTGTACCTTTGCATTCTGCAAATGATACAAAAGCGAACTGTCTGTAATTCCCGATGCCATAAGTGACACCACCGTTATAATACATTTCGTCTTTACATCAATCGCCTGTTCATTCCATACCTCACCGAATAATACATCATCATTCAGATGTGCGAACATAGGTGCAAAATCTCCGAGCTGTTCTCTTCCTGCTGTCTGTACTATTTTTTCATTCATAATAAAACTCCTCTCATATTTTCTGACTGCCCGTGCTCCAGACGTGCTTTTCATTTTTATTCGCAGGTTTATTCTGCGCCATTACGCCCGCAAGTGCATGAGGCACATAAGGTTCTTCAAGATATTTCATTTCTTCTTCCGTTAATTCAAATTCGACAGCCTTTGCCGCTCCCTCGATATGATGAAGCTTTGTCGCCCCCACAACAGGAGAAGTCGTTTTTGATATAAGCCATGCAAGAGAGACCTCTGTCATCGTTACTCCATGTTTTTCCGCAACTTCCGCAACACGTCTTATTATTATCTCATCTTGCTCCTTTGTGGCATCATATTTGAATTTTGCATAAGCATCCTCTTTGGCACGTTTTGATGTTTCACCCGGAAGTCTTGAAAGTCTGCCGCTTGCAAGCGCACTGTAAGGTGTTAGTGCAATATTGTCTTCATTACAAAGCAGGATCATTTCTCTCTCTTCTTCACGGAAAATAAGATTATAATGCCCCTGAATACTGACAAATTTGACAAATCCCTCTTTTTCCGCAAGTGCATTAGCCTTTGCAAGCTGCCATGCAAAACAATTTGATATACCTGTATACCTTGCTTTTCCCGCTTTGACTACATTGCTAAGACCCTCTAAAATATCATATATAGGTGTATTCCAGTCCCACATATGATAAATATACAGATCCACATATTCCATACCGAGATTTTCAAGACTTTTATTTATCATTCTTTCAATATGCTGCTGTCCGCTTATGCCATTTTCTATCTCATCGGAAGTTCTCGGCAGAAATTTCGTTGCCACCACAACTTCATCACGCTTTGTAAAATCTCTTAACGCTCTGCCCACATATTGTTCACTTGTACCGCTTTGATATCCTATTGCCGTATCAAAGAAATTTACTCCAAGTTCCAATCCTCTTTTTATTATCTCTCTTGAATGCTGTTCATCCACAGTCCATGAATGTTGACCGTTCTTCGCATCTCCGAAGCCCATACAGCCCATACATATCCTTGACACCTTCAGATCCGAATTTCCAAGTTTTGTATATTTCATATTTCCTCCCGTAAATAAATTTTATTCTACCATATTCAACAAATTTAAAACGCATT
>JAFUUG010000099.1 GCA_017483905.1 Bacillota bacterium | reverse complement strand
GAAAACATAAAGCCCCTTCTTGCTGATGCGGTAAACAAACTGCCTAACACAAGGGTCATAAATCGCGTGAATATAACTGACCTTGCACTGAAAAACAGTAAAGTTATCGGTGCTTACGGTATAGGGATAGAAAACGATACTTTTTATATAATAGAAGCCAAAACTGTACTTATCGCCACAGGTGGAGCAGCGGGACTGTACAAGCCCAATAACCCGGGCTTTTCGCACCATAAGATGTGGTATCCTCCTTTCAACACCGGTGCAGGCTTTGCAATGGGCATAAAAGCGGGCGCAGAAATGACAACATTTGAAATGCGTTTTATCGCCCTGCGCTGCAAAGATACCATTGCACCCACGGGTACGCTTGCACAGGGGGTAGGGGCAAAACAGGTAAATTCACTCGGTGAAGTATATGAGAAAAAATACGGTCTTACCACTTCCGAGCGTGTCTATGGTACTGTAAGCGAAAATCTTTCGGGCAGAGGACCCTGTTATTTAAATACTGAGGGAATAACTCCCGAACAAGATGAATCGCTTATAAAAGCCTATCTTAACATGGCACCGTCACAGACCCTTAAATGGATAGAAAGCGGTAAAATGCCTTCAAAACAAAATGTAGAGATAGAGGGTACAGAACCTTATATAGTCGGCGGACATACCGCAAGCGGCTACTGGGTGGATACAAGGCGCAGAACAACGGTAAATGGCTTGTATGCCGCAGGTGATGTTTCGGGCGGCTGTCCGCAGAAATATGTTACAGGTGCACTTGCCGAAGGAGAAATAGCGGCATTGGCGATAATAGATGATATAAAAAATATTTCTTTTGAAAATATTGACGAACATGAGCAAATGGCATATAAAGCAGAAGTTAAGGAATTTTTGACTGAAAAAAAATCCCCTTTTACGACTGAACAGCTTGAAGAAGCAATGCAGACTGTTATGGACAGCTATGCCGGTGGTATAAAAACAAGTTACCGCTTTAATGAAAAACAGCTTAATATCGCAAACGAAAAGATAAAAAAACTTTTTTATCTTTCGGAAACTCTTTATGCAAAGGATTTTCAGGAACTTATGTATATATATGAACTGCGTGAGAGACTTATCGTCTGCCGCAGTGTTATCGCACATCTTAAAGCACGCAAAGAAACACGCTGGCACAGTTTTAACGAAAACCTTGACTACCCGCAAAAGAACGATGATTTCAAAAAATATATAAATTCAAGGTTTGAAAACGGTGAAATAAAAATTATTATCCGTGATCTGATAAAGGAGGGCGAAGACTTTGAGCATTTTAATAGATAAAAATAAATGTGTCGGCTGCGGCAGATGCACTCTTGTATGTCCGGGAAGCCTGATCAAACTTGACATAAACAGGCGGGCATACATAAAATACCCAAAGGACTGCTGGGGCTGCACTTCTTGCATAAAGGAATGTAAGGTCTATGCCATAAACTTCTTTTTGGGTGCGGATATAGGCGGTATGGGCAGCCGTGTTCATACCGAGGAAAACGGTGATATTTTAAAATGGGTGATAGAATCCCCCGAAAGCGGTATATCCGTTATAAATATAGATAGGAAAGAATCCAACAAATATTGAAAGGAAAAAATGGTCATGATTAAATTCTCACATCTTGACGAGCTTGAAGCCGAAGCGATCTATATAATACGAGAAGTTGCTGCCGAAGCAGAAAAGCCTGTTATGCTTTATTCTATCGGTAAGGATAGCTCAGTTATGCTGCACCTTGCAATAAAGGCGTTTTATCCCGAAAAACCCCCGTTTCCGTTTCTGCATATAGATACGGGCTGGAAATTTAAGGATATGATAAAATTTCGCAATGATACCGTAAAAAAGTTCGGTATAGAAATGCTTACATACACCAATCCCGAAGGCGTCAAACAGGGAATAAACCCCTTTGATCACGGTGCGGCATACACCGATATAATGAAAACACAGGCCTTGAAACAGGCACTTGACAAATACGGTTTTACAGCGGCATTCGGCGGAGGCAGACGTGACGAGGAGAAATCCCGAGCAAAAGAGAGGGTATTTTCTTTCAGAAACCGTGCTCATGCATGGGATCCGAAAAATCAGCGTCCCGAAATGTGGAAACTTTACAATACAAAAATAAATAAGGGCGAAAGTATACGCATTTTTCCCATCTCAAACTGGACAGAAAAGGATATATGGCAGTATATACGCCGTGAAAATATAGATATAGTGCCGCTGTATTTTGCGGCTGAAAGACCCGTCGTGGAGCGTGAAGGAAATATAATAATGGTGGATGACGAACGTTTTCCGCTGAAAGACGGCGAAATACCTGTTTACAAGTCCGTACGTTTCAGAACTTTGGGCTGTTACCCCTTGACGGGCGGCGTGGAGTCTACCGCTGATACGCTTGATGAAATTATAGAGGAAACTTTGAGTGCAGTATCATCCGAGCGTACCTCGCGCATTATCGACAATGAGGCGGCAGGCAGTATGGAACGCAGAAAAAGGGAGGGGTATTTTTAATGAAAGGTTTATTGAAATTTATAACTTGCGGCAGTGTGGACGACGGCAAATCAACTCTTATCGGACATCTGCTTTATGACGCCAAACTGCTTTTTGCCGATCAGGAACGTGCGCTCGAACTTGACAGCAAGGTAGGCAGCCGAGGCGGAAAAATAGACTATTCGCTTTTGCTTGACGGGCTTATGGCGGAGCGTGAACAGGGCATAACCATAGATGTAGCATACAGGTATTTCACCACCTCAGAGCGCAGTTTTATAGTAGCCGATACTCCCGGACACGAGGAATATACCCGCAATATGGCGGTGGGAGCATCGTTTGCGGAGCTTGCGGTGATACTTGTCGATGCATCCCAGG
>JAFUUG010000098.1 GCA_017483905.1 Bacillota bacterium | reverse complement strand
TAATCGATATCCTTTTAATTTTTAAAAATTTTTTGATACAACCTTGCAGCATTTCTTCTGTCAGAGCCATTTGAATAGTCGTATTTATTGATTATATCTATGAGCAAATTTTCATATACCTGTATTTTCTTATTGTTTGAAGTGGTAATAATGCGGTTTAATACTTGATTTGTTTCTTGACCATTTTGGTTTTTGGCAGAATATCTTAACTTATTATATAAAAAATTGCAAATTTTAAATGGCATAGAACTAAATATTTCCTTTAATATATCATTTACAATTGTTTTATTACTAACGTTCAGTATTTTCTCACAAAACGTTTTCAAATTCTCAGTTGTATTGCCGTTATACTTTATCTTACTGAAATAATCGATACTTATAAATAGATAATTAAATGCGTGGTTAGGTTCATACGGTATGACCTCAAGGCATTCAATTATATGCGACAAGACACGATTATAAATAACATCTGGAGATTTCCACATTTTCATAGGGGTAAACGGCAGTCTACCATTTTTCTCTTTAAAGTCGTCACATAATTTTTTATATTTTATTTCAGCTTCAAATGGTTCTGAATCAGGCCAATTGTTTATATACTCCACTCTTTTTTTATAAAAATCACTCATGTTATTTTACCTCCTTAAAATTTAACAACTTGTCCCGATAATATTCATACTGTTTCCGTCTTGCTTCGATCTCCGCAGGCAAGCCCTCGGAAATGTCGTTGCAGAGCTTGTCAAAGCGGTCAAGGATTGATACAATTCGTTCTTGTTCTTCTATTGATGGGATAGGAACAACTATCTTCCCAATAGCAGAAGCAAGAATATGTCGGACTGTACCTCCAGTAGTGATTTTCTTCAACTGTTTTTTTCCGTTTTGTGTATGAAGATAATATGAAATATACTTTGAATTACATAATCCGCCATTACTCATTACTATAAGTGCGTGACAATTTGAACCAGTATACTTTTCACCCACTACTGCACATTCACCAACGTGAGAAGGTGTGCCTGACTGAACAACCAATATGTCATCTGATTTCAATTCCGTTCTTATATGCTGTGCGTGGAATTCTTTATTTACATATATAATTTCATTGTCTGAAATAACGCCGTTGTGAATATTGGTGCCTTGCAAATATCTGATTCCATTTTCATTATCAGTATAATATGGCGTGACAGTTCCAACAAAACCATTCCTTATAAAAGGGAACAAATCCCCCAATGTTCGCCATTCGCACTCACTTGTCCCCCCCCGTGGACGCCGAAGTCTAACAGGAGGTCACGATAGTATTCATACTGTTTTTTTCGAGCTGTAAGCTCTGCTGTAAGCTCTGCTGTAAGCTCTGTGAAATTGTCAAGTATCTTGACAATTTCAGCCTGTACCTCCAAAGGCGGTACAGGGATTGTTATATCTTTTATTGCAGGAACGCTTGAATGAACGACCTTGCTTTTTACCTTGCCTTTGCTTTTTTGTGCCTGAGCTGAAGTTGTTGATAGCACATAAGACAAGTATTTCGGGTTTTGATCATGCTTTAATACGACAATATCTCCGCCTGCAAGACACTTCTCATGTCCTACATAAGCCGTTGATTTTGCTATATCCTCAACGCTTTCACCCGTGATAGCAAAAAGTATATCACCGTGTTCAAAGTATTTCTTGCTTTGTATGGTGCGTTCATCTGTATGCGAAACACAAGTATCGAAGTAGATACCGTATGTAGTGTATATTTCGCCATATCTTACGCAAGGAGTACCTTCTTCGGTTACTTGATCTCTTGTAATTCCTGCGCCTCTGTAAACATCAGTAGCAATATCACCGAGCTTTTTGTACTCCACACCGTTAGGGCAAAGCTCTTTTATCAGTTGTTCAAGTTTTGTCATCATTATCACCTTCTCTTTGCCCAATCTTG
>JAFUUG010000097.1 GCA_017483905.1 Bacillota bacterium | reverse complement strand
TATAAGCTTATATAATTTATATTGCTCATTTGTAAGTGATGCCTTTATATCATCGGGTACTCTTACCGTATTGGTCGGTCTTATCGCCTCATGTGCGTCCTGACTTCTTCCCTTTGTCTTATATTGTTTTCTTTCTTTTTCAATATAATCTTCTCCGTATTTCTGCGTTATGAATTCCTTAGCCTCTTCGTACGCTTCATCGGCTATTCTCACAGAATCCGTTCTGATATATGACACAAGACCGACAGTACCCTCACCTTTTATATCAACACCCTCATATAATTGCTGTGCTATTCTCATTGTTTTCGATGATGCATATCCCAGCAATTTCGATGCCTCTTGCTGCAATGTACTCGTTGTAAAAGGCGGCATAGGATTTTTCATACGGCTGCCTTTTTTTATATCGTCTATTACAAATTCGCCTTTTTCAATTTTTTTAAGTATCTTCTTTACTTCTTTTTCCGATTTTATCTCTATTTTTTCATTAAGATCCCCGTAAAATTTCGCATCTATCTTTTTGTTTTTATCTGTTTTAAGTTCTACATCAATACTCCAGTATTCATCGGGAATAAAATTTTCTATATCCTCATCTCTGTCACATATCAGCCTTAGTGCAACAGACTGAACTCTTCCCGCACTAAGCCCCTTTTTAACTTTCTTCCAGAGCAGCGGACTTATCTTATATCCAACTATTCTGTCAAGGGCACGTCTTGCCTGCTGTGCATCAACAAGAGCCATATCTATATCTCTTGCTTCTTTTATTGATTTTTTTACGGCATTTTTTGTTATCTCGTTAAATGTTATCCTGTAAGCCTTTTTTTCGTCAAGTTTAAGCGCATACATAAGATGCCAGCTTATAGCCTCTCCCTCACGATCAGGGTCGGTTGCGAGATAAACCTTATCTGCTGTCTTTACTTCTTTTCTGAGTTTTGCAAGCAGTTCGCCCTTGCCTCTTATCGTAATATATTTAGGTTCAAAATCATCTTCTACATTTATTCCGAGTTCACTTTTAGGCAGATCCCTTACATGACCCATAGAAGCCTCTATCTTGTAGTTGCTTCCGAGAAATTTTTTTAGTGTCTTAGCCTTTGCGGGTGACTCAACAATAACAAGATTTTTCTTTGCTGCCATTTTTATATTTCCTCCTCATACAGAGCGTATATATTTTTGTCCGGACAGTCTTTCAATAAGACCCCTGAGTTCAAGCATCGTCAATATATATTGCATATCGCTTACTTCGTTTTTCGTTTTCAAAAGAATCTCTTCTGCCGTTATCGGCTGCAAACCTATACAATCATATACCATTTTTTCTTCCGGTGCAATAGAAATTTCGATTTTTTTATCATTTTCTTTCATTATATTATTATTATCTATCTTCAATTCATCTAAAATATCAGAAGTTTCCAGCAATACAAGTGCTCCTTCTTTTATGAGTCTGTTGCTGCCTTTTGAAAATTCACTTGTTATATTTGCAGGTACGGAAAATATTGTTCTTCCTTGTTCAAGAGCTTGTCCAACCGTTATAAGAGTTCCGCTCTTTTCCCCTGCTTCTATAACAACAACGGCATCGCTCATACCGCTTATTATCCTGTTTCTTACGGGGAAATTTGCTGCAAGAGGAGGCGTTTGCGGCGGATACTCACTTATTACACAGCCGTTTGCCTCTATTTTATTTTTCAGTTCTCTGTTAGTTTTCGGATATACTACATCGACACCGCAGCCAAGTACCGCAACAGTCTTTCCTCCCGCTGCAAGTGCCCCTTTATGCGCACAAGTATCTATCCCGTAAGCCATACCGCTTACAATAGTTATACCATTTTCAGCCATTTCCTTTGAAAATCTGTAAGCATTCGTTGCACCGTATTCACTGCATCGTCTTGAACCTACAACACTCACTGTTTTCTTATCTTTTTCAGGCATTTCACCTATAATATACAGTCCAAGAGGCGGATCGTATATTTCCTTTAAAAGAGGTGGATATATCTCATTTTTGACAGAAATAAACTTTATATTCTTCCTGTAAAGTTCATTTATCTCGTCATTTAATATCTTTTCATCTATATTCTCCAGTACTTTGTCAATATTATCTTTCGAGAGAACTTTCGATTTCTTTAATGTTTCCCTGTCGGTTGCAAATATTCTTTCTGCTTTTCCGTAATATTTCAATAGTTCAATTTTTTTCTTCAAACTTATCCCATCTATTCTCGAAAGCCACATTATAAAATTTTCTTCATTATATTCCATCGTTTCACTCCCGATAAAAATTTCCTATTTACCATTTTAATACTAATTTTCTGTTTTTACAAGTAAAATTTTATTTTTTATATCATATAATTCAAAATACTGTTATTCTTTTGTGAAACTTCCTTATGTAAATCCGTATAAACAAACATTTTTGCTCGCACATTTAAAGTGCAATTTTTAATAATGAGCGGTTTTCAAATTTATAAGGCAAAAAAGATTAAATCATAATTTCTTCACAGCCTTTATAAATTTATTGTATTTTTCATAAAAAAAATTGCCAAATCTTACATTTTCAGATTTTGACAATTTTTCTAAAACACTTTGTAAAACAAAAAAAAGCGCGAGACGGGATTCGAACCCGCGACC
>JAFUUG010000096.1 GCA_017483905.1 Bacillota bacterium | reverse complement strand
GAAATAGCAAATATGCTAAATTATCTTGCTATACCATCACCCGGCAGATATTTATATATGCAAAGCAACGGCACAAAATATATAAAACATAAAGATTCCAAATGGTTCACCAAAAATATAAGTGATATTCTCTCGAACAGAATATATACAGGCGATTTGGTGCAAAGTAAGACATTTACAAGTAAAATCGACGGTATAAACAAACGCTTGAAAGATGAAAATGAATGGATAGTTGCTGAAAACTTCCATCAGGCTCTTGTTTCCAAAGAGGACTTCGAATATATACAAGGTTTGAAAAAAACGATATGCAAAAGACCTAACAAATTAAACCATCTCAAAGGTAAAATATACTGTGGCAAATGCGGTTATGAACTAAATAAAAGAGAAGTTTATTCGGATAGACCTTCCTTTAATTGTCAGAGCAATAGACATAAACTTAAAGAACTTTGCAGAATATCGGTGAGCGAGAAAGCTGTAAAAGAAGTTATCGTAAAATTGTTATATAATTTTATGTGTGTTTTTGAGGATAAAAAAGCTATTGCAGATAAAGTACGCAATTCAAAATACTTTAAGGATAGAATAAATAAAAGAAATGGGGAAATATCGGCAATGCGAAAAAGTCTAAAAGAACTTGAACTTAAAACATCAGCACTTTATCAGGATTTAAAGGCTGAAATAATTTCGCTTGCGGATTTTGAATTTATAAAAGCGGAATATAACCGAGAATACGCAAAAATTGAAACCGAGCTTAACAATCTTGTATGTGAAAATAAAAAGGCTGATGACCTGACACTTCTTGATGAAAAACTTGAAAGATTATTTTCCGATGAAAATAGTTTTGATGATGATGAATATATCTATTCTCTTGTAAAAAAGATAACAGTTTATTCCAAAGAACAAATAGAAGTAGAATTTACTTTTAATGATATGTTTAATTCTTTGGATGAAATACTTTGCGGTGAGGAGATGTTGGAAGAATGAGCTACAGAATCGGAATGTACTTGCGGCTTTCGGAAGATGATGAAAACGAGAGCGGCAAATCGGAAAGTAACAGTATATCGGCACAAAGAGCGATAATAAAAGAGTATATAGCCAATCATTCGGCATTATGTGACAGCAAAGTAATTGAATTTTGCGATGATGGTTATTCGGGTGTGGATTTCAAAAGACCGAGTATTCAAAAACTTTTTGAAGAAGTAAGAAAAGGCACTGTAAACTGCATTATAGTCAAAGATTTATCACGCTTTGGAAGAAATCATATTGAAGTAGGTGATTACCTTGAACAGATATTCCCAGTATTAAATGTACGGTTCATTGCCGTAAATGACAGATATGACAGTATTAAAAATGTCGGAACGGCAGGAATGGAAGTTGCTTTTAAGAACTTGATGAATGAGAATTACAGCAGAGATCTGTCCGAAAAAATCAGATCTGTTGCAAGGATAAATCAGAGTAAAGGTTATTTTATCGGCAGCGTTGCACCTTACAGATACAAAAACATAAACAAGGAGCTTGTTGTTGATGAAGAAGCTGCAAAGGTTGTAAAGCGTATATTTGAAATGGCTGACGCAGGAATGAAATACAGCATAATTGCTCAAATTCTCAATAAAGAGGGTATATATACCGCAAAGGAACAGCGACTTGGAAGAAAGATAGGTTGCCTTTGGGAAGGCGGAAGAATATCTCATATTCTACACGATAAAGTATATATCGGAACGCTTATAAGTAACAAAACGAGAAATTATGCACCTAATAAATCCGCAAAAATGCCGACAGAAGAATACTTGATATTTGAAAATCATCACGAACCGATAATATCGAAAGAACTTTTTGAACAAGTGAGTAGAAGATTTTATACTACCGAAAAAGTAAATAAAAAAACATATGACACCGACTTAACTCGAAAAGTAATATGCGGCGGGTGTGGGAAAAGTCTTACTAAAAGATTTTCAAAAAGCAATGGCGAAAAAAGAACATTCTTTTGTAACTACAAACTTACACCTATTTGCAGAGAGCAAAAAACAGATGTGAGCAAGCTGCGTGAAACTCTCTTGAAAGCCTTGGATACATATATAAGTCTTGCTGTGGATAATCTAAGCAGTTATAAACAGAAAATCAGGGATAACGAGAGTATTACAAAAGATAGATTACAAAATATAGAAAACGAAGTTGTAAAAGCCGAACAGCGAAAACTTATTTTATATACGGAATATAAAGATGGGCTATTATCAAAAACAGATTTTCTGTCAAAAAGGGAGAAAACTGAAAAAAAGATAGAAGAACTTCTTAAGCAAAGAAATATTTTGCAAATGAATTGTTCCGCTTCAGAAAATAGTATCGAAGCCGAAAGATTGATAACAGAATACAAGAGCAATAAACTGACTAACGAAATGCTCATTGAAAATACTTGAAAAAAGTTATTGTTTACTCTGATGATCGAATTGAGATAATATGGAACTTTGAAGATGTATTTAGATTTGAATAAAAAATATTAAAAAATCGTTGGTCTTAGCTTGACATTCTCCTAT
>JAFUUG010000095.1 GCA_017483905.1 Bacillota bacterium | reverse complement strand
TATTTGATATAGAGAGTATGTTTCAGAGTCAAAGAGTTGGAGGTAGTTCCTTTGAGTGACGAAAAAAGAAAAAGGAGTTCGGAAAAACGAATAAATAACAGCGAAAAGGGCGGCAGAACCAGTCTTAGATTTGATGATGAACCAAAAGTTTCTCGTAATACGGAAATAAGGAAAAGAGAGAGCCAATCAAGAAGAAAGCACAACAAAAAAATGAAAAAAAGTAAAAGTTCCTTTAGTGCCGCTTTTTTTTGAGCTTTATCCGAATCTTTTACAAGAAAAAAATACAATAAAAAAAGAACTTCCGTAAAGGCTAATGAAAAGACTGTTGAAAAAACAAATGAAAAAAATTTCAGAAGAGCCGGAAATTCAGGCAGCAAAAGTCGTATTTATGAATTTGAAAAGAAAAAAACGCCTAAGGTTGAAAGACGTACAAATGTTGCTATCGGTACAGGAAAAATAACAAATAATGTTGCGGTGGTGATCTTTGTTATAATAATCGTGTATCTTTGTGTGAAAGGTTACGGACTGATGACAAAGGATATAATCGTTTATGATACTATCGAATATGGCAGCATAGATACAGCTAAGGTCGCAAGCGGAGTCATAACGAGGAATGAAAGGGTATATAAGACTCCTGTAGCGGGAATGGTTAGCTACAGTATAGCAGATGAAGAAAAGGTAAAACCGGGAATGATGATATGCACGGTAAAGGACTCAAATATTACAGACAGTATGGAAAGTACTCTCAGCGACATAGAAAAGAATATTTACGATATGAGTAAAATGAGAGAGGGTATGTCTATGTTTTCGGAGGAAGTAAATAAGCTGAACGAACAGATAAAAAGTACGCTGGATACATATTCGTATACCTTTTCAACGAACGATATGAAAAGTTTCTACATGGCTAAAAATATGATAGAGAGTAAAATATCTTTGAGAAACAAAATGATATTTTCCGAAAATAAGGGCAGTCTTGAAGAGCTTTCGCAGCAGCAGAAAGAAACGGTAGATGAGATAAACGCAAATACAACATCTATCTGTGTTGATAACGGAGGAATACTGATCTATAATACAGATGGACTGGAGGAGACCTTTACAAGCGATAATATTGATAAGCTGACAAAGGAACAGACACAGATGCACTCGGAAATACCTGCCATAAAAACTTCGGTGATGCCAAATGACAGCATTTTTAAGATAATAGAGAATAATACATGGTATATATCATCGTATATCCCTAAAGAATATATAGAAGATTGGGATGAGGGGGATATGAGAAAAATATATATAAAAAATTCAAACGACAAGGAAATGTTTGAAGCTTATGTGCAGAAACTGGTCAGAACAGATGACGATGATGATGCTTATGTTGTACTTAAAATGACAAAGGATATACTTAAATATGCCGACATAAGAAATGTAGAATTTGAGCTTAACAAAATAGAAGAGGGATTTAAAGTAGTCAACAGCGCAATAGTTGAAAAAGTTGCGGTAAATATACCGTCAAAGTATGTGAAAGACGGTAAGGTACTCAGAAAAAAGGGAAATGAAGTTAGCGAGATAGTCGTTACGACACTTGATGATGAAGAAGTCAAGAAGAGAGAGTTTATTTATCCTCAGGTGGATATAAGCGTTCTTTCGGTGGGGGATACACTCATAAATCAAGATGATGCGAATGATACTTATGTGATAGGCGATGATGTAAAGAATCAAAAGGGTGTATACGTTATAAACAGTGGTATAGCTGAATTCAAGGTCATCAATACGGAAAATTCGGTTTCAAACAGTACACATACAATACTCGACAAGAGCAATAATTTTGACATAAAGATATATGACAGAATAATAAGCGATGCTAAAAATATAGATAAAGAGCAATTTTTATTTCAATAAGGAGAAAGGAAAAATGATAAAGGAAAATCTTGCGGCAATTGAAGAAAAGATAAAAAAGGCTGCCGAAAAAAGCGGACGGAAAAGGGAAGATATACTGCTTCTGGGTGTGACAAAAACTATCGATACGGAAAGGATCGGAGAACTGATGGCTCTTGGTGTGACGGAGCTGGGAGAAAACAAAGTTCAGGAACTGTGCGAAAAATATGAAGTGATAGGCGATAGAGCACAGTGGCATCTTTTAGGGCATATTCAGAAGAATAATGTTAAATATATAATCGATAAGGTGAAACTGATACATTCGGCAGACAGCGTAAGACTTGTGAAAGAAATAAATTCAAGAGCCGAAAAGAACGGTAAAGTTCAGGACATACTTATTGAAATAAATATCGGGAATGAAGAGAGCAAAAGCGGGATAAAAAAAGAAGAAACATTTGAATTGCTTGATGAAATAGCGGGATTTAAAAACATTTTTGTCAAGGGATTGATGACTGTGGCACCTTTTGTGGAAGATCCGGAAGAAAACAGAGATCTTTTTAAAGAAATGTTTAAATTATTTATTGACATAAGAGCAAAAAAACGAGATAATGTAAGTATGGAGTTTTTGTCAATGGGTATGACGAACGACTATGAAGTGGCAATTGAAGAAGGTGCTAATATAGTACGCATAGGTACTGGTATATTTGGTGCAAGAAACTACAATAAATAAAGGTTATTTAATACGGGAGGTCAATTATGGCAAATTTTGTTGATAAGTTCAAAAATATTATGATGGGTAACAGAGATATGGATAATGATGATATTATAGGTGATGAAGACGAATACGATGATCGTGACCGCAATAATCGTTACTATGATGAAGATGATGATGATGAGGTCAATGAAACAAAGTTCAGATCAAGCAAAGTGACATCTATAGATAAGCACCCATCAAGGATAAGTACCTATCAGAGTGCCAAAGTAATGAGCATAAATACAAAGATGGAAGTAGTTATATCAAATCCGAAAACACTGGAGGAAGCAAGCTCTGTATGTGAAGATCTTATGGCAAAAAAGACTACGGTAGTTAATCTTGAAAATGTTGAAAGAGATATGGCACAGAGAATAAGTGACTTTTTAAGCGGTGCTTGCTACGCATTAAACGGTTCTATCAAACTCATTTCCGAGAGGATATTTATAATAGGACCTGTAAATGTTGACATAACAAATGAGTTTAAGGATGAATTGAAGGCAAGTGGAATAAAATTCTCCGCAGCCGTATGGAAATAAGGGATTATTCCCGAATTTTTTGGAATGGAATATTTTATAAAAAGAGGAGAATGTGAATGATTTCAGGTGGACTTATATATATGGCAATATATTATCTGATAAGAATATTGAATGCCTTGATATTTGTGAGGGTGATATTGTCGTGGTTTCCTGTGAACAGGAACAATCCGTTTATAAAATTTGTATATATTATGACTGAACCTGTACTCGGACCGCTGAGAAGTATACTCGACAGATCGCCGCTTGGCGGAGCAGGTATGATGCTTGACTTTTCGCCTGTGCTTGCGATATTTGTTTTTGAGATAGTATTGAGAGTTGCTGCGATTATTTTATTAAGGTGAAATGTATGATAAATAAAGCAGATATTTTAAAGGATATTGCAAAGACTGAAACGAAGATGTACTTCGCTAAGGCTATTGATAAGGCTTATATGGCTGAAAAAACGTATGAGCCTGCATTTACATATTTTACAGACCCTGTGACGGCAGGTGAATTTTTAAGAGTGATCGAAAAAAATACGGGTATGAGGATAGTGCTTTTCGGAGGATATGAAGGAGCGGAAAGAGTGATGAT
>JAFUUG010000094.1 GCA_017483905.1 Bacillota bacterium | reverse complement strand
TTTAACTTTGCCTTTCAATTCAGAATAAAAAGAATTATCCTTTTTGCTATGACCGGACTTATTAAATCTTTTTGTGACATTTTCAAAAACATCTTTGTCAATAATAGCAGGATGATGATTCTCTATTATGATCCGGTTTTCAGCGGAATTTATTTTTTTTATTTTAGGTGCTATTGTTACACTTTTATTGCTTATGAATGTACCGATATATGCTTTGTTGTGAAGTATCCTTGCTACAATCAATGCTGTCCATCTCTTAGCAGATTTAATAAAAACATTAAGTGAGAAAACCAACAAACATACGCCGAAAGGGATTTTGCGGCTTATCAATTATGATAAAGAGGCAAAAAGTATTTTAACGTCTTACATAGAAAAGGGTTATGGAGATGAACCTATGTGCATAAGATAAAAGCTCCAAATTCAGCCTACACGGAGTTTTAAGCATAAAGTAATTTCTATAAAACCTTTAGCCTAAAACTCCATATAACTCGAATTTGGAGCATTTATCAGTATTTTATCGCATAAGTCAAATAAAATCCCACAGCTGCAACGTAAATTGCTGCTTCTGTGGTTCGACCAACGATACACCAAATGGAGATGAGGGGAATCGAACCCCTGTCCGAAAACTCTCCTTTCAAAACTTCTACCATTATAGCTTATCATTTTAATTCCCCGGAATTACCACCGATAAGCAGGTTGCAGTTCAGGGTAGCTTCATAGTTCTTTTATCCGCTCAAAGCTTTGCGGATAAAGTTACTCACCAAAGTCGATGCCAAATATCACAGTCGGTGAGGATACTGTGTTTGACAGCTGCCTAAAAATTAGGCAGCAAGTAACAATTTGTTATTGTCGTTTATTTTTTAAAATTTGGCATTATTACGCAGTTGCCAACTGCGAATGGCTATTCTGACTCTCGCAATTCCCGTCGAAACCATTGCACCCCCATAATATAAAAAAACGAGATACTATTATTATATCATTTTTTTGATTTTTTACAAGTCTTTTTTTAATTATTGTAAATCTATTTCTTTTTTCGATAATATTTATACATAAGAAAGGAACTGCGTGGTGCAATTCCTTTCTCGTATGTTGGTACTTAGCTTAGGATGTTAAATTAATCGTCTGTCAAATTACGATAAATTATGATAATTACGCAAATGTTCAATATATTGATATATCTGTATGATAATCCCTTATTCAAGCACATTCATTATTATATTGTGGGACAATTTCGCTGATTTGCTTAGCCCTTCATAGCTTTGCTTACTTCTTCTGCAAAGTTTTCTTCTTTCTTTTCGATACCTTCGCCTGTTTCAAAACGGATAAATCTCTTTAATTCAAGCTTTCCGCCCTGTTCTTTAGCTACAGAATCTACATACTGCTTAACGCTTTCCTTGTCGCCCTTTACATATTCCTGATCTACAAGGCACATTTCCTTGAATTCCTTGCTAAGTCTTCCCTGGATCATCTTTTCAATAACATTATCAGGCTTGTTTGCGTTCTTAGGATCGTTCTTTGCTTGCTGAGTCAATATTTCGATTTCTTTCTTCTTGAATTCTTCCGAAATATCAGCCTGGCTAACGAATCTTGGATTCATTGCAGCTATCTGCATACATACATTCTTGCCTGCCTCAACAACTGCATCACCTTTTATATCGCCTGTCATTTCAAGGAGAACGGCAACTTTTCCACCTGCATGTAAGTATGAAACAAGAACAGAATCAGCCGCACCTTCAAATTTTTCAACTCTTCTTATATTAAGATTTTCACCAATAACAGATATCATCTCTGTAAGTTCATCTTTTACGGTTTTGCTCGAATCAAGAGCCCAAGCACTTGCCATAAAAGCATCAAGATCTGCAAAGCTTTCGTCACAAGCCTGTTTAGCAACATTTTCAACAAATGTTCTGAACTTTTCATTCTTTGCAACGAAGTCAGTTTCACTGTTTACTTCAACAACAACACCTGTATTTCCGTTTATATAAGCGTAGCTGAGACCTTCGGCAGCAACACGACCGGCTTTCTTTGCAGCAGTAGCAAGACCTTTTTCTCTTAATATTTCTATAGCTTTCTCTATATTGCCGTCAGCTTCTACAAGAGCCTCTTTACAAGTACTCATACCAACGCCTGTTATTTCTCTTAATTCTTTTATCATCGCAGCAGTTACAGCCATTTTATTTACCTCCGTATTTTAAACAATTAGTATAAAATTTTAAAAAAGCTCCGACTTGTATACACAATGCCGGAGCATAATTTCAATTAAGCCTCAGCTTCAGCTTGCTCTTCTGTTACATCTTCAGCAGTCTGCTCGCCTTGTCTTGATTCAATAACAGCATCTGCAATTCTTCCGGCAATAAGTTTTACTGCACGGATAGCATCATCATTACCCGGTATTACATAATCAATTTCTTCCGGATCACAGTTAGTATCAACTATAGCAACTGTAGGGATATTCAAGTTATGTGCTTCCTGAACAGCTATTCTTTCCTTGCGTGGATCAACGATAAAGATAACATCAGGTATTTTCGTCATTTCTTTGATACCGCCGATGTTCTTGTCAAGCTTTTCTTTTTCGTGCATAAGCTTAGCAACTTCCTTTTTAGGAAGAAGATCCATTGTTCCGTCCTCGATCATAGCTTCAAGGTCTTTTAATCTTTTGATTCTTGTCTTGATAGTTTCAAAGTTTGTAAGCATACCACCAAGCCATCTTTCGTTGATGTAG
>JAFUUG010000093.1 GCA_017483905.1 Bacillota bacterium | reverse complement strand
TCGTTTCCGAGTTCCTGTGCGTTTGTGAGTATCTGCGCCCAATAAGCATTTGACTCGCCACTCAGCATATTTGCCATGTCGCTGTCTTTCCCGAAAAGGAAGTTTATATCGAGCGTGATCTCGTACTGCTTATCTTGTATCGCCGCCTGCATATCATCAACATATTTCTTTGCAACTTCAAGGTATTCGTCCTGCGATACATTTTGGGGATTCATATCCACCATAAATGTAAGTTTGCTTAGATCGTATGCTGAATCGGACAGGCTCTTAAATTTCTCGTCAAGTTTATCCCAAGCGTAGTTCAGATTCTCAACTTGGTCTATAAGATTTGAGCCCAGTGCGTTCTTGACCATTTTGGAACTCTCCTCGGCAGACAAAGCTATATTACCAAAGTGTGATGCTACATCTAACTTCTCTGCTTCTTCCACAGCATTTTTGTAAAGCAGAAGTCCCGCAACAACGGCACCTATGGCAACAGCCACCCAAATCCAAGGGCAGGCAAGGAGAGAAGTGTTAAGCATAAGCTGTACAGTGTGAAGTGCCGTTTCCGCAGTTTTAAGTTTTGTTACCAATGCAACGACTTTTGTGATGACAGAAAAAGCCTTTAATGCAACTATTATGCCGACAGCGGCAGCCGCTATCTGCTTAAAATGTGTTATCACAAATGAAGCGACAGGCTTTACCTTTTCAAAAGCCTTCTTGCAAAACTCTATCGCTTTTGGCAGATTGGCACTCAGCCACACGGAAACTTTCTGTGCAACATTAGGAAGTTTCTCCGAAAACCAATTCAAAAACCGTGTAACATACGGTTCTAACTTTTCTCCGATAGTTATCTTGAAGTCATCGACCGCAGAACCGGCTCTTGCTAATGCTCCTTCGTAATTATCGGTCATCGTTGCCGCCATTTTATCCAAGGCTCCGTTACAGTCGCTCAATGAATCATACAGTGCCTGAAATTCATTTGTTCCGTCTGATGTAGTAGCAGAAAGACCGCTCATCAAAGCATTAAGAGTGGTAAGCTGTGTTTTTCCGCCTATCATCGTAAGATATGTGTTTCTCTGCTCCTCGGTCATGTCGGCTGTCGCTTCTTGAAGTTCACGCAGGACTGTGGTCACACCTTTGAAGTTTCCGTTATTATCGTAAGCCGAAATGC
Organism: Bacillota bacterium; assembly: GCA_017483905.1. Lineage (GTDB taxonomy): Bacteria > Bacillota > Clostridia > Lachnospirales > CAG-274 > RGIG4831. The sequence goes on along the minus strand of JAFUUG010000093.1, from coordinate 894 downwards.
CGAGGTCTTTCATTGCTTTCGCACTTTCGCCGCTTTTCTTCGTAAGGTTTATGAGTGTGCTTTGAAGTCTGACACCCGCCTCAGAACCTTTTATACCACGGTTAGCCAGTATTCCGAGCAACGCTCCCGATTCCTGCAAAGGAGTGTTGAATGTCTTGAATGTACCTCCGACAGCGATATATGCCTCCTGCATTTGCGTTAATGATGTATTTGATTTATTCTGCGCTCTCGCACATACATCAAGGTAATGCTGAAGTTCATCGGTCTTTAAGCCAAGTGCTGACATCGAATCGGTAACAAGGTCTGATGTAGTGGCAAGATCTGCCCCCGTTGCTTCGCTTGCGTGAAGTATCGGCATCAAGCCTTTCATACTGTCCTGTGTAGACCACCCCGCAAGAGCCATATAGGAAAGTGCATCGGCAGATTCCGAGGCAGTTTTCGTTGTGCTTTTTCCTGCCTCTCGTGCCGCATTTGAAAGCTGTGCGTAAGCCTCGGAGCTTTTATCAATGCTTAATATCCCCGCAACATTGCTCATACTCTTTTGAAACTGTCCGTAAGTTTCGATTGACTCTTTTGCAAATGCCGCCATTCCCGCAACTGCCGCCGCAGTAGCAGCCACAGCGGTCTTACCCAGTCCGCTTAAAAACTTATCCACATTTTGCGCCGCACCCTCACAGTTTTGAAGTTTCGCCTTGAAAATAAGCGCATTTTTTGCCGCCTGAGAAAGTTTCGGACTCAGTTTATCTTGGAGGTTTAAGATAGTATTTATTGTTTTTCCCATTTATCCGATACCCCCTCTGATTTTCAGCATCTCGGCTTTTTCCTTGTAATACAGTTCCATAGCGTGATAATAAAACCTCTTTGTCAATGCTCCTTTTTCGATTATGTTTTCGG
>JAFUUG010000092.1 GCA_017483905.1 Bacillota bacterium | reverse complement strand
TTTCAAGTATTTCAAGTTCAAGACTTGTCATATCCTCCGCAGTTTTCCCCGAAAGAGTAAATACCTGGCTTTTCTTTGCCAGCGGATAAGGAGTACCCCTTTTTATCATCGAATAAAAAGATTTCTTTCCGCCGTTTTCTATACCAAAGCCTATATCATGAGGAACAGTTACCTCAAATTCAACACTTATCTTTTCGCTTTCCATTTCGGGATGTGAAAGAAGTCCCATTTTCATAGCAGCGTAGTAAGTTGCCCCTATTGATATATCAAGGGCAGGTCTTTCGGAAGTATATATTTTGCTGTCGGTATTGAATATCCCTATCGGCATATCCTTTACCCATGGCATCTGAGAAGAACCGCCCTCAAGCAGCACTCTGTCAACATCATCGGGTGACAATGCCCCCGTATATACTTCTCTTAATGCTTTTAAGACAAGTTTTCTCGTACTGTCTATAAATCCGGCAATGAGTTCCTCAAAGTTTTCCCGTGTGAATTGCTCTACAAAGGGCGGTATACAGAAAGTAAACGGTATTCTGAAACTCTTTACTCCCGATAATCTTTCTTTAGCCTCTCTTGCTCTGCATATAAGTTCCACCTGATTTTCGATATCTATATCATCCTTGCTCTGTCCCGTCTTTTCCTGTATGAACTTGTAACACTGCTCTATAATATATTCATCTACATTGTCTCCGCCGTGATATGCTTCTCCGCCCTCACTTATTACTTGTAATTTTATTTTACTCTCATCTTTTTCAACTACATTGAACATTGTTATGTCAAGCGTACCGCCACCAAAGTCAAATACCATTATTTTTTCGTCTTTAGCAAGCTGATGTCTGAAATTGTACGCAAGTGCAGCCGCCTTTGGTTCTTCTATCAGACAAATGAGTTTTTCTGAAAGACCTGCTATCTCACAAGCTTTCATCGTAGCCTTTTTAGCACTGTCATCAAAATCATACGGTACCGACACCACAAGTCCGGCAATTTCGGCCTTTGGATTAAGACTCTGACAATGCTCTATAAGCTCCGTAAGTATCTTTGCCGATATTTCTTCCGGCAGATATTCATTCCCGTCAATAAATATCTTCTCATTCGTACCCATTTTTCTTTTTATCGACCTTATTGTCGTCTCGGGATATATCTTCATTGAGCGATATGCTTCTTCACCTATTACCCATTCGGCTTCGCTTCCGTCATCGTCTTTCCTGTACTGCACGACCGAGGGCAGCGGAACTTTACCGAAACCGTTAGATATATCTATCGGTTCAGGTTTTTCGTTTATATTATCCCAATAGCTGACTATTGAATTTGTCGTACCGAGGTCTATTCCGAGAATATACCAATCTTCCGGAAGACTCCCCTTTTCCTCGATCTGCTTTCTGTACTCTTCCCAATTCAATTCATTTCATCTCCAATCGTGTTTTTCATCAATACGGTAAATCTTCTGATATAATCCGTCTTAGGATATATTTCGCCGAATCCGTCATCTTTAAATATTGCTGTCAGTTCTCCTTTTTCGTTTATATTTAATCTGACAGCTATCCTCAGTGCCCCTTTTTCCCTTTTCGGCAGTTCACTTAGAGTAAACGAGCATATCCGTTTTATATCCCCTTTTTCATTTCTGCTGAAGAGGTCTATGTCTGCACTTTCATCACTTTTTAAAATAAATTTCTTTTCTTCTCCCTCAGCAGATGAAACGCGGTCATTTTCGATAAGCGCTGTAAAAATATCACCCTCACGGCTTTTTGTCATTATTCCGATTTCTTCTTTTTGTATGACATTTTCTCTTACCGAGATATTTACTCTTTCGGCAGCACCGAGCATTATCGCACCTATTATGCAAGCTCCGTCAGATATTATCCTCTTAGTGCCTTTTCCCTCATATATCAATTCTGAATATTTTTTTCGATAAGTTCCTTACTCCATGTATTTTCAAATCCTCCGCCGCTTAATATCACTGCGTCAAACCCGTTTATCCTTGAAAAAACATTATCCGTTATTTCGCTTATTTTTTCTTCTGTAGGAGCAATAACGGCTTTTATCATTTCCGAAGTAAGATTTTTCCTTATCGGTGGATATGCAAAATTAAAATAGATCCTGCACCCCGTTCTCATTTTCTGAAATATAAGGTCCTTGTGTTCAAATGTAAATCCCTCAAGCAGGTCTTTTGCCCTGTTATCAAGTTCGTTGTCCTGTTTGTATAACTCACAGAACATTTTATACACATCATTTTCGATTTTTTTTGTGCTTACCTGTATATTCATTTCATTATATATACATTCTGCATTTATCCCGTCATTTCGGTTTATTCTGTATGCTCTGCTTCTCAATCCCTCGTCCGAAAAATCGAGCAGAAGAATATTTTTTATATCCTCTTTTTTTTCATAAAGCAAGGTATTTATCATACATTCACTCTGACTTGATATTTTCAGCACAAATTTGTCATATCCCGCTTCTTTAAATGCGAGCATAAGTTCATTTACCGCATCATCATTCATCTCTCTTGAAACGCTTACAACGATGCCTCTTATTTTCACATTGGGATTTACATTCTTTATTCCTCCTATCAGTTCTCTTATAAATACTCCCAATACAAAACTTAATGTTACCGCACCTTGATTAATAATAAAGCATTGATTGTTACCAAGACCTTTTATAAGATCGGTACACATAACAGCATTATCTCTGTCCGTATTAAGAAGAGCATAATCGCCGCATATCCATTCGCCGCTGTCCTGTAAATACTGAACTGCCGTCGGAACACTTGCCTTTCCATAACCGCCGCTTATATCAAGTACTTCGGGCATTCTCTGCTTGTGGTCATAGTAGGATACGGAAGACGTTGCATTACCTAAATCTATACCGACTATAAAATCAGCCTCACCGAATTTCACTCCACTGAATTTAGCTTCATTTATCATATATGATCCCCACTTTTATCATCTTGCCGCAATAACATTTGCTCTCATTATAACAACTCCGTCTTTACGATATCCGTTGTTCATAACCTTGATTATCTGCCCTTTTTTAAATTCATCATTTTTTTCCGCCATAAGTACTTCATTTTCTTTCCCGTTAAATATATCATAAGGCTTAGGCTTGATTATTTCTATATTTTTCTTTTTAAGGGCATCCTCTATCCTCATAGTGGCATAATCTATCATAAACACATATCCCTTTGCGACCTCGGATTCATCATCTCTGAGCCTTGATACTGAATAATTAAGTATTTCTTCAAATGTTGATATCTCAAATAAAATATGTTCCCTTATAAACTGTATTACTTTTTTATTTATCAATTCTATATTTTTGTCAAGTTTCTTTGTTATTTTAGCACCGATCTCCTCATCTATTATCCTGCCGACATCATCTTTGCCCTCTTTTACAGCCTCAAAACATCTCTGTACGGTATTGAATTTATCGTTTTCCTTTATGTCCGGTTTTTCTTCGCCTATTTTTTCGATAAAATCATCACTTTGCTCTTTAAATGTTTCCTCGGCTTCTTTCATCGTCTCTATCTTTATATCGATAGTATCATATACACCGTATATTATTTCCCTGCTTTCATATTCATCTATGGATATCCTGTTGTCATCGGTGTATTTTGTTATTTCGGCAAAAATCTCCGACATCTCTTTTATCAGTTCGTTCGTATCATCTATGATACTTTTTATCTGTGCATTTTTCTTAGGCACATTTTCCGATATTTCCTCTATTCTGTCGAAAATGCCTTTCTGAAACTTATACAGATATTCTTTTAATTCTTTTTCAAGACTTTTATCGCTTATCAATTCTAACTTAAAAGAATCTTCGGCTTTAAGTTTTATTTCACCCTTTTTTTTCATTCCGGCAAAAGTTTGCGCAAGATCATCTACATTTTTGCATATTTTCTGATATCCTTCACGAATTTCAAATAATATCTTTTCAATTATATCTTCTTCATCTTTTGTCTGTATCTCTTTTTCTATTGCATCTATCTGTATCTTGACCACAGAGCTTAATATTTCCCGCTCTTCTTTAAGCATTTCGTAATAAAAATTAGCAACTTCCCTTGCATCTATATCATTGAGCATATCTACTGTCTTTTTTACGCATTCCTTATATTCCTCATATAATTTAAATGCATACTTATCACAGTATATTCTGTTGATCTTGTCATTATTTATTTCATCTGTATCTGCAAGCAAGTCTTTTTTTATTATTTCAGCATCTTTCAGGAACACCTTTTTTGCTGATAATATGATATTATTCTTTTCTTCTGCTATAGGATTTCCATCGCAAACTTTCATCTTCTGAGTTTCCTCAAATTCATCAAGCTGCGACACTATCACATTCTGAAGACCAAGCATAAGTTTTTTGATATTTTCAGATACAAACGTATCTTCATATTTTTTATATATCTGTGCCGCACTTTTATAATAGTCTATCAGAGAGCAGTAGTATTCATATATCTTTTCATCAAAGCTGACAAGCCTGTTGTCCTGTCCGACTGCCTCCATAATATCCTCAAATACAGACTCTGCGATATCATCAAAATTTTTTTCAACAGCTTCGGAATATTTATCACAAATTTTCCTGTAATTTTCTATCTCTTCTTTATAATCTATCTTTACAGGATACATATTATTCCCCCTGTTATCTCTTAATATAATTCATCGACCGAAAGTTCTGTTACAACTCCGTCTGTACTCAGGCTTGTAGCTGTAACTTTAAGCATATTGTCCTGACCTATGTTAAATACTACCTTTACTTTTTCCTGTCCCTTTACAGCCTGAGGAATACCTCGCAGAGAAGTTCCCGCCAATCTTTTCATTCCCTCCGAATTAACAAAGACAGTTTCATCATCATTTGCAGGATTTGTATTTTCATACACAACTATAGCCATACTCGATACATTGTCAAAATTTGTCACAAGCGGTTCTTCTGCCTCTACTGTAAGTCCCTCTTTCGGAATATCTACTCCTGCCTTTACTATTTCCATGAATCTTCTTCCGGCTATTTCAAGACCAAGCGGATGAATAGTTTTTTCCTGAACCACAGGACCGCTGACAGTCGGCATCATTATCATATTGCAATAGTATGATGCACCGTGAGATATACTGAGTGCAGGGCTTATCTTTGATTTGAAAGGTTCTTTTCCGAATTTTTCCTTTATCTTCTCGCTTATAACAGGTATTGATGAACTACCGCCTACAAGGAATATCTCGTCTATATCACTTGCCGATAATTTGGCCATTTCAAGAGATTTGTCAATGCACTCTATCGTTACATCTATCATATCTCCGATAGTCTTTCCTTCATA
>JAFUUG010000091.1 GCA_017483905.1 Bacillota bacterium | reverse complement strand
AACGGGCAAGAGTGTCGATAATCAGATAACGAAGTGCAAGGCTTGTGCGGTGTTGAGATTTGATGCGACAGATGATGATATCGTTATATATCATGATGATGGAAAATCCGGATTCTATGCCGACAGACCCGAATATATGAGGATGCTGAAAGATATTGAGAATAATCGGATACGGGCTGTTATATGCTACAAGTTCGACCGTATTTCAAGAAGAACTATCGATCTTCTTAATCTTTTTGAAAGACTGAAAGCAAAGAAAATGCCTCTTGTGTCGTGTTCGGATAATATCGATACAAGTTCGGCGTCGGGCAAGGTGCTGATGTCGATGCTTGCGGTCATAGCGGAATTTGAGAGGGATATAATAGCAGAGAGAATATCCGATAATCTGTATGAGCTTGCGAAAGAGGGGAGATGGCTCGGCGGGGTCACGCCTACGGGGTTTGTTTCAAAGAAAGAGATGATTATGCTGCATGGCAGAAAATCTACGGTCAACCATCTTGAACCTGTTGCCGATGAGCTTATAACAGTAAAGAAGATATTTGATGTATTTCTTGAACGCAGGTCTATTGAGGCTGTTGTCAAGTATATGATACATAATGAGATACTTACGAAGACGGGCAAAAGGCATACAAGAGTGAGTATCAGGAATATACTTTCAAATCCTGTTTATGCTGTTGCCGATATGGATATTTATAATTATTATCGGGAGAATGGGATAACCGTATATGCGGAAGAGAGCGACTTTAACGGTGTGAATGGTCTTATGGTGTATAATAAGACAGAGCAGATGAAAGAACTTAAAGATGATAGTTATACACTGAATCCCAAATATGTTCATAAGCGGTTTATGAATGAGACTGATAAATGGGTTATTTCCGTAGGAAAGCATAAGGGACTTATTCAAGGTCGGGATTGGCTGACGGTGCAGGAGATAATGAAAGACAACAGGGAGCAGTCCGCAAGACCGCATATAAAGACACGATCACTGCTTTCGGGAATAATTGCCTGTCCTGTGTGCGGTAAGAATCTGTTTGCTCATAAGGAAACAAAACGATTTGAGGAAGACGGTTCACCGAAGTTTCTTTATAAGTGCCAGACAAGGAGGGTAGTCAAGAGTGATTGTTCTTATATGCCGATACAGGGGAATAAGATAGATAATTTTATTCTTGATACCCTTTGTAAGATAGGAAGTACAAATTCCGATGAATATTATAATATGCTTGAAGAGGAGATACGGCGGAATAGTTATGATGTGATAGCCGATGAGGCACGAGGTCTGAGGGAAAAGATTAAGACACTGAAAAGAGATATCGAATCTCAGACACAGACGCTCAGAACTATTCCCGATAATGCTAAAAAGTATATAATAGATGATATCGGAAAGATGTCCGAAGAACTTAGTACGGCGGAAAAGCAGCTTGAAGTATTCTCGTCAAAGAAAACCGAAAATAAGGTCACACTTGATGGACTGAATAAGGCGAGGGAACTTGTTAATTCCTTTGAGAGCCTGATAAAAGAGATGACTTATGAGGAGAAAATGGAGCTTGTACGGCTGATAATAGCGAAAGTGTATGTTGTTAATAAGGACTATATTACAGATGATGAGGGAAATGAAGTCAAGAATGATGAAGTGCATATATTTCTGAAAGGCTGTCCCGATGAGGACTATACGGAGTTTTTCAGGAAGAATAATCCGATAAAGCAGAAGAATAACGATGAAGAGGTTGTATCGAAACGAAAAGGCGATACAGCCTTTTTGTTTTGCAGAAATGTGGATAATATGCTGCTGCCGCTTATACACATAGTTGTGCCTGTTAGGGAACTGCTTGAAGAGGCAACGGTAGGGGAGAAGATTGCGTTTTATCGGTGTAAGGTGGATTTGACACAAAGGGAACTTGCTGAAATGCTTGAAATTAATAGAATAACAATGGTAAAATACGAAAATAATATAATTGATTTTAATATGAATATACTTCATAAAATTTCTGTTGTTTTGGGTGTACCGCCGACTTTTTTATATGATGATTACTTTTCCTTTATAGCTTCGCCAGCATCAAAAATAATAAAAAACTATAGAGAAACTCATCAAATGACACAAAAAGAATTTGCAAAATTTCTAAATGTATCTAAACGAGAAGTTGAAAGATGGGAATCTCAAAATACTATTCCATCAAGGGATAATTATGAAAAAATTAGGAAAATTTTATATTAAACAACTTTAAGTGATATTTTTACAGTTAGCAAATGTAGCCCTGTCGACATAACTCGCTACAAATGTGTAACTTAGGTCAGTATTGCATTTGCTAAACTGTCATTGGTTACACAAGAAAATCTTATCTTCTTATTCAATTCGGATATTCAATACATATCAAATTTTTAAATCAAACAATTCTGTTTTATAAATCAAACATTACATATCTTAAATAATTCAACAAAAACATTGATTTTATCTCTGCATAGGTATATAATATAATTAAAGAAAGATGGTGATGCCTATGTGTTTTACACAGCAAAGTTATGAAGCGGCAAAGGAGATACTTAAAAATTTAAGACCTATCGATGATGCTTTCTTCAGAGAAATATTCAGAAACAATAAGCCTTTGACGGAGTATGTGTTAAGGTTATTTTTGAACAAGCCTGATTTGGCGGTGATCGAACAGGAAACACAATATGATTTGAAAAGACTGCTTGGAGCAAGGTCTTTATGTCTTGATGTAAAGGCGACTGATTCTACAGGTGCAAAATATAATATAGAAGCTCAGAAAGCAGAATCCGGGGCAGAACCATATCGTGCAAGGTATCATTTATCTTCGCTTGATGTGGAGCATTTGAACGCAAGGCAAGATTTTAATGAGTTGCCGATAACTTATGTTATATTTATTACTGAAACGGATATTTTTAAAGCTAACAGACCAATATATCCTATAGAACGAATTAATCTCGTTACAAATCAGCCATTTAATGATGGTGAGCATATTTTATACATAAATACTTCTTATAATGATAAATCACCGCTTGGAAATTTACTTCATGATTTTCTGTGCAGTGATCCCAATGATATGATAACGTATGAAATGGCAGATAGAACTCGTTATTTCAAGGAAACACCGAAGGGAGTTGATATTATGTGTGAAGCACTTGAAAATTATTCAAATGAAAAAATAGCTAAGGTGACTGCTGAAATTGCACTTAATCTTTTAAAAGCAGGTCAAACAGTTACATTTACATCTACAATGACGAAATTGAAGTTTGATCTTGTTAAGCAGCTTGCAATTGACAACAATATCCCATATACTATTTGACAATGAAACCGCCTATATCTTTGTTTCTTGAGTACGGGCGGATTATATGATAATCTTTTAATGTAGAAATATAAATTCATTCTGTAAGAAATATAAAGAGGCTTTGAAAAAAACTCTGTAAATAAAAAACTTTAACAATTAGGCTTTCTATGATAAAATAAAAACATAGGAGGCCTAAAAATATGGCAAAAAAGAGAGATGTTTACAAAGTAAACCCTCATGCCCCGCAGAGGCACCACCATAAATGAAACATTGATGGAGGAAGGGTATTTTATAGTTGCAATTCGACAGTGTTGGTGTACAATAAATTTATCGGCAAAGGTTGATTTTTGTTTGGAGCATATAGCCCGTAAAGTAAACTGACCTGTGACTTCCTCATTTGCACCACCATCTGTCCCGCCGTATACGGCATATCAGGACGTAAAGTAAAACCAATGACGGAAGGGAAAAGATAAATAATCCGGCAGCTTATTTCGGAGTATAACATTGAAACAACCGAAGATATTTAGGAAGCATTAAAAGACCTACTTGGAGGGACAATACAAGATATGCTCGAAACAGAAATGAATGAGCATTTGGGGTATGAAAAATATGGTCGATCAGACTCTGATAATGCCAGAAATGGTACAAAGACAAAGAAAATCGTAAGTAGTTACGGAACAATGGATATTGATGTACAACAGGATAGAAACAGCAGTTTTGAACCACAAATCGTAAAAAACGTAAGAAAGATATTTCTGACATTGAAAGCAGAATAATAGGAATGTACTCAAAAGGGTTGCCAACAACGCAGATTTATGATATGATAGATGATATTTATGGATTTGAAGTCAGCGAGGGCTTTGTTTCTGATGCAACTGATAAGATACTGCCTAAAATCGAAGAATGGCAGAGACGACCGCTTAGTGAGGTGTATCCAATCAGCCCGATTTTCAAGTTTTCAGCAGCTGTTCGTAAAGTCATTTATACTACCAATGCGATTGAAAGCCTTAACAGCAGCTATCGCCGGCTAAACCGTCAAAGAAGTGTATTTCCGAGTGAAACTGGACTGATGAAAGCATTGGCATTATCAACATTTGAGATATCCCAAAAATGGACAACAAAACTCAGAGACCGGGGAAAAGTCTATGGAGAATTGAGCATAATGTATGGTGACAGGCTTGGTGAATAGCACAAAAAATCAGCCATATCAAGGGTAAAATGCACGACCTCTGCGAGGTCGCCCTTGACATATCTGATTTTTAGTGCTAAATGGTAGTTAAGGGCGGTTAAGCAAAAAAATGCTTAACCACCCTGATTATTAAAAACAATTATCATAGAAACCTAATTTACAGAAAATTTTTCAAATAGCCATAAGTTCAATAAATATTTTTGATCCTTCATAGACAGCACCCATTTTCAATAATCATTTGCCGCAAGCCACCCTTTCACTATCTCAACAGATGACTTTTCCGCATCAGTCATTTCAATGAACATAACCTTTAAGAATTTTGTCTTTGGTGCAAGTTCTTTTAATGTTTTGTGTGCCGTTGTCACGGGAACCTATATGGGGCACCTCTAAAAATTCATTCTTTGCATAACTTGATGAATTTTCCAATAGCTGTGCCAAAGTCTCTCAACATAGCTTTTCTGCTATGCTTTCGAGCCTTTTCCTTGCTTTTGAAAATTCCTCTGCGTTCTGCTTCAAAGCAATTTTTAGAGATGCCCTATGGGTATTAAAAGGAATTATGGTCTTACCTAAAAATCATACTCGTCATAGAGCGTGTAAATTATCATCGGAGCAGTATATTACCACATTGAATTTTCATTGTGCCGTCTTTCTCAATAAATGACACAATCAATATAACAGTTTAAGTAAAAAGTATTTCCCTACAAATTTTTAAAGATAACCATAAAATATTAAGGAGATTTGCTATGAATAGCTTGGATTATGAAAATCACGAAATAAATTATGCACAGACTGAATATAAATTCAGTTTTATTCCTGCTGCAGAACAGATACATCAATATGCGTTAAAGAAGCCGAATCATACTGCGGTGATATGCGGCGGTGAGGTTATAACCTATGATCGTCTTGATCGTATGTCAAATAAAGTAGCAAATGCCATATATAAAAGAACGAAGGGCAATAATGTAATCATCGGTGTTGTGATGGAGCGTTCCGGTTATGTTTATGCTGTGGAGCAAGGTATCCTTAAAGCGAAAGCCGCATTTCTTCCTTTCGTGGATTCTTATCCGGATGGGAGAATATCATTTTGTATGGAAGATGCAGGTGCATCGGTTTTAATTACCAGCAAGAAACTTGTTTCTGAACGCCCCGGACTTTCAAGTGAGAACTATGAACTGATCACAATTGAAGATATTTTAAGCTCCGAGAGTGAAGATGTGTTATCCTGTAATGACATTTCGGAAACAGATCTTGCATACTGCATCTATACATCAGGGTCTACAGGAAGACCTAAGGGTGTGCTGATAGAGCAGAAAAACCTTTCGAATTATGTAAACCGAAATGAAAAATCAATCGAAATAATGCATTATGCAAAAGATGGAAGAATTGCCCTTGCTATGGCCGCAATATCATTTGATGTATCTATAGTTGAGCAATTTGTACCATTATGCAACGGACAGACTGTCTGTCTGGCAACGGAAGAAGAGATCCGTGATCCTTTTGCACTGGCGAAACTTATTAAGAAAAATAATGTCAACAGCATTACCTGCACACCAACATTTTTGCTGAATATACTGGATATTCCGGTATGTAAGGATACATTAAAGCAAATTGACTTCTTCGATATCGGTGCAGAAGCTTTTCCCGAAAAACTATATAATAGGCTTCGGGAACTAAATGAAAAGAGCATTATTATGAATGTATACGGTCCTACAGAATGTACTATGGGATGTTCTGCAGCGGAAATAACTGGTGAAGATATCATTACCATTGGAAAGCCGATGGCAAATACTGTGTTTTTTGTTATGAATGAGGAAGGAAAAGAGGTGGGAGTCAACGAAAAGGGGGAGCTGATAATCTGCGGTGACTGTGTAGGCAGAGGTTATGTCAATCTTCCCGAGAAAACTCATAAAGCTTTTTTTACATACAAAGGTATGCGGGCATACCATAGCGGTGACATGGCATGCGTAACGGAAGACGGACAAATCAGATTATTTGGAAGAATAGATAATCAGGTCAAGCTAAGAGGCTTTCGTATTGAACTTGATGAAATCGAGCATGTATTGGGTGAGTTTCCAGCAGTCAGCGGTGCTGCAGTAAAGCTTTTACATGGCAGAACAGATTATCTTGCAGGTTATTATCTGGCATATTCGGAAATAGACCCCAAAGAATTGAAATGCTTTATGAGTGAAAAACTTCCGGAGTATATGATCCCTTCTGTGTTTATGAAGTTAGACAGAATACCGCAGACAGTTAATGGCAAAATAGACAGAAATGCACTTCCGGATATCGCACGGTCGGAAAGTTCCGATGGTGTGATATTACCGCATAATGAAACGGAGAGTTATGTAAGGGATATTTTTGCTGAGATCCTTCAGATAGAACCGGATAAGATAAGCATTGATGACGATTTCTTTGATCTTGGCGGAGATTCTTTAAAAAGCATGATGCTTGCCTCAAGCCTATGTGACAGGAGCATTACAAGTTCCGAACTTTATGCATTAAGAAGCGTGAAGCGTATTGCAGAAGAGTTAGATAAAAAAAGTGAAGAAGAATCCCTTGATGATAAAGAGGACAGAGCAAGGGAGAAATCACACAAACTTACTCCGATGCAGGAGAAAATGATCGACTGTCAGTTTATGAAGCTGAGATCCACTATGTGGAACAATATGACGTATTTCATGCGTTTCAACAAAAAGACCGATCCCCAGAGACTCTGTGATGCTGTAAACAAGGCTATTCGCAATCATCCTGCACTTGCAATGAAGATCTACTTTGACAATGAGCAAAATCTGGTTCAGAAATATTCACCGGAAATGATTGATGATGTAGTTTTGGAAAAAATGAGTAATATTGAGGTTATGCGACTGAAAGACACCCTTGTCCGTCCATTCAAGATGTTTAACTCTGCGCTTTTCCGAATCAGGATGTTTTTAACAGAAAAATATACCTATATGTTTTTTGATGTGCATCATCTTGCTATGGATGGAAGCTCGTTGGGAATCTTTTTCGATAATATAGTTAAAGCTTATCATGGGGAAGAATTAAAAAGAGATTATTATTGCTATTATCTTGAAACAGAAAATAAATTAAGAGATTCGGTTCAATATGAAGAGGATAAGAAATATTTTAAGAGAAAGTACGGGAATCGTAAATGGGTCATGCGTCCGATGTCCGATCTGAAAGAATTTTACGGAAAAATGGTCTTAAAGCCGGGAAAACGTACTATAAGACTGCCTTTCGATGAAGAGGATCTTGCCGCTGCCGAAAAAAGTCGGAATACAACAAGAAGCGTGATGGCAATAGCGGCAGCACTTTTGACACTGCATGACTTTACCGGAGAAAATAACATAATGACAAACTGGATCTTTAACAACCGTATAGGAAGCTTTGCATCGGGTTCGGTGGGGATGATGATTAAAAACCTTCCGGTGGGAGTATGTATGGATCGAATCAACGGAATCGATGAACTGTTGAAAGAAATAAAGAGGCAGGTAACCGACGGGATCACTCATTGCAGCTATGATTACTTCTTTGGTGATTTTTCGCCGTTCGTTAATGAGCCGATGGAGGTAAATTATCAACAGAATATCAATGCAGACGGTCTTAGTATGCTTCATCCGATGGAGATCTCTTTGGAGGATGACTATTTTGCCCCGGGAGCTGCACTTGAAATTGAATTCGTGGAAAATGAAGATGGAAAGGTTTTTGATTCAGAGATAGAATGGGCTGCAAATATGTATTCCGAAAAAATGATGAAAGAATTTCATAACATTTTCATTGATCACCTTGAAAGCCTTGTTTTAGACATACCTGCAACAGAGTAAAGTTTAAAAGGATAATGCAGCAATTACGAATTCGGTGTATTTCATTAACACAAAAAACACCTTGATTTATAACAACATTGGTGATAATTGTAGAAGTAAAGGTTAATAACATGGAAGAAATCAAATTATCTGATCATTTT
>JAFUUG010000090.1 GCA_017483905.1 Bacillota bacterium | reverse complement strand
TGAGCAGTCTTTCCTCTGCCGTACGTTCCGTCTCTCCCTTTGGAGTTACCTTTCCCACAAGAATATCATTAGGCTGAACTTCCGCACCTATCCTTATGATACCCTCTTCCGAAAGATCTCTCAGACTGTCATCGCCGACATTCGGTATATCTCTCGTTATCTCTTCCGAGCCGAGTTTTGTATCTCTTGCCTCGCATTCGTGTACTTCAATGTGAATAGATGTATATACATCATCGGCAACAAGTCTTTCACTTAATAAAACAGCATCCTCGTAGTTATAGCCTTCCCATGTCATGAATCCTATAAGCGGATTTTTACCAAGTGCGAGTTCACCGTTCTTTGTCGAAGGACCATCTGCGATTATCTGTCCTTCCTCTACTTTCTGACCCTTTGATACGATAGGTCTCTGATTTATGCAGTTCGACTGATTCGATCTCTTGAACTTTATAAGTTCATATCTCGAAACAGTAGAATCATCATTTCTTATAACAATAAGTTTGGCATCAACGCTTTCAACAATGCCGGATTTTTTTGCAACCACAACAACGCCCGAATCCTTAGCCGTCTTGTGTTCCATACCCGTACCTACAACAGGAGAATCCGTCGTAAGAAGAGGAACAGCCTGACGCTGCATATTTGAACCCATCAACGCTCTTGTAACGTCATCGTTTTCAAGAAACGGGATAAGTGCCGTTGCCACCGATACGATCTGTTTCGGAGAAACGTCCATAAGGTCTATCTTAGATACATCTACCTCCACATTATCCTCACCGAATCTTGCCGTAGCTTTTGTTTTTAAGAATGAGCCGTCCTCCGCTACAGGTTCATTTGCCTGTGCGATAACATAAGCTTCTTCCTCATCGGCAGTAATGTAGATGACCTCATCTGTAACTCTCGGAACATCGCCCGATTTATCTATCTTTCTGTACGGAGTTTCTATAAATCCATACTGATTTATCCTTGCAAAAGTCGCAAGAGAATTTATCAGACCGATATTAGGGCCTTCGGGTGTCTCTATAGGGCACATACGACCGTAATGCGACGTATGTACGTCACGGACATCAAAGCCTGCTCTTTCTCTTGAAAGACCACCCGGACCAAGTGCCGAAAGTCGTCTTTTGTGAGTCATCTCACTGAGAGGATTGTTCTGATCCATAAACTGTGACAGCTGCGAACTTCCGAAGAATTCGTTTATAGCAGCCGTAACAGGTTTTACATTGATAAGACTCTGAGGTGTTATACCCTCTATATCGGCAGTTGTCATTTTTTCTCTTACTACTCTTTCCATTCTCGAAAGACCGATCCTGAACTGATTCTGTAAAAGCTCACCTACAGCTCTTATTCGGCGGTTTCCGAGGTGGTCTATATCATCCTTGTTACCCATCGAGTAATCAAGGTGCATAACGTAATTCATACTTGCCATAATATCTTCAAACGTGATATGTTTAGGCGAAAGTCTTTGATGATTTGCTTTTAAAGCTTCTCTGAGTTCTTCCGGATCGTCATGTGCCTCAAGGAGTTCTATAAGCACAGGATAATAAACTTTTTCCTTTATCCTTACTTCTTCCGGCTTTATTCCGAATCCCGCAAGATAACTGTCCGCATCTACCGCAAGATTACTGAGTACCTTTACAAGTCTGCCCTCATCTGTTTCCACCGTAATGTGTGACACACCCGTATTCTGTATATTATCTGCTATTTCGGCAGTTATTTTTGTACCCTTTTCCGCAATTATCTCACCTGTCGGATCTATTGCATTCTCTGCAAGCACACAGCCTTTTACCCTGTTTTTGAATGCAAGTTTTTTATTGAATTTGTATCTTCCCACTTTAGCAAGATCGTATCTTTTCGGATCGTAGAACATACTGTTCAAAAGTGATAAAGAACTTTCCACCGTAGGAGGTTCGCCGGGTCTGAGTTTTTTATATAATTCAATAAGACCCTCTTCATAACTTTTTGTCGTATCCTTTTCTATCGTTGCAAGTATCTTTGGATCTTCTCCGAAAAGTTCCTTTATCTGCTCATCCGTACCGACTCCGAGAGCCCTCATAAGCACCGTTACGGGAACTTTACGGTTTCTGTCCACTCTTACATAAAATACATCATTGGAATCCGTTTCATATTCGAGCCATGCACCTCTGTTAGGTATAACAGTCGAACTGATAAGATTCTTACCTACTTTATCCTTTTCTATTGCATAATAAATTCCCGGAGAACGTACAAGCTGACTTACTATTACACGCTCCGCACCGTTTATAACAAAGGTGCCGGTATCTGTCATAAGAGGGAAATTACCCATATATATTTCATTTTCAATTATGACGCCGCTTTCCCTGTTCGTAAGTTTTGCTCTCACTTTAAGCTGTGCCGAATATGTTACATCTCGTTCTTTGCATTCCGCTATATCATACTTTGGTTTTGAATCGAGATTAAAATCCACAAGTTCAAGTACAAGGTTTCCACTGTAGTCAACTATCGGAGATATATCTTCAAATACCTCTTTCAGTCCTTCTTCAAGGAACCACTTGTAACTGTCCTTCTGTAGTGCAAGTAAATTCGGCATTTCTAAAACTTCATCGATCTTGGAATAGCTCATACGAACTACATCGCCGAGTTTAACGGGATGTATTCTGTTTTTCTCCATGGCACCTTCAACTCCTTATTTTTTGTTCATAATACTTGTGACAAGATCATACGGTATACGTTTGGTTGCTTAACATAAATCATTGTCAATATTTCTTTAACGCAAAAATTACCGATGTAGCATAAAAAATTTTTTCTACTCGGTTTTTGTCATAGTATTTTTAAATTTCTTTAAAGATATCTTTTATGTTTATCATAATTTTCAAGTTGTCCTCATTATAATAACTCTGTAATAAACCAAGGCATACCATAATCATGGGAATATACCTCATATACCGCTCTTCATCGTTCTTATTATACCGGAGAGCCGATCTCACTGCCTGCCGGTATAAACCTATCCGCTGTCACACCGTCGGATAGGCATAGTTTCCCTAACGATACATTAAATAATAATACCACATTTCCCACATTATGTCAATATCTTTAAGAAATTTATTTTTTAAATTTAATTTGTAATTTATTTTATTCAAGTATTCTCGCAACTGCTTTAGGAAGATTATCTATAATATCTCTTGCAAGCGTACTGTAAGAAGTATACGCCTGTGTACACAATTGTGCCGAAAGACCGTTTATATAGCACGCCAGTACAGCCGAGCGATACGCTTCTCCCCCCTGTGCCATAAGTGCCGCTATGATCCCCGAAAGACAATCTCCCGTTCCGCCTTTCGACATAGCCGACGATCCCGTTTCATTTATATATATCGTTCCTTCGGGCGATGCAATTACCGTCCTTGATGATTTCAATACCGTTATCACATTGTACTTCTTTGAAAATTCAGCCGCAGAAGATACCATATTATCCGAAATATATGATATAGTCGTGTTTGTAAGGCGGCTCATCTCTCCAAGATGAGGTGTAACGATCACCGTATTTTTCGCTTTCAGAAGAACAGATGTATCTTTTGCTATCGCATTCAGTGCATCCGCATCTATCACAATAGGACACTCTGCCGACTCTATAAGCGAAATTACAAAATCAGTCACTTCATCGCCTCTTCCGATCCCGCAGCCCGTTACAATAACATCTGCCTTTGAAATGTCGATATTTTCAAGAGAAGCTTTGCATAATTTTCCGTTTATATCGGGAAGTGTGTGAGTCACAGCTTCGGGAAGCAGCGTATGAAATACATCCGTTACAGCCTGCGGAGCATAGAGATAAAGAAGACCGCAGCCCATCCTGTATGCAGAAAGAGAACTCAGAAAAGCCGCTCCCGTCATATCGCTGCTTCCCGTAAATGAGTATACTTTTCCGAAAGTGCCTTTATGCCCGAAATCGTCACGTTTCGGCAAAAATCTTTTCGCTTCCGCCATCGTAAGACTGTTATGAACAAGATGTGTAAACTCTTCCGAAGATTCGGGAACAGAGATCCCCTTTATTTTTACCTCTCCGCTCACACTGCAAGCGGGATAAAGAGAAAGTCCGAGTTTCTTTCTGAAAAAAGTTACCGTAATATCCGCTTTTACCGCCGAAGAATATATGTTCCCGTTATCCGAATCGACTCCCGTAGGACAGTCAACGCTTATCACGTAGTTATCCGAAGAATTTATCTTATCGACCATCTCCTCATATATAGGTGTCAAAGCCCTCTTAAGTCCCGTACCGATCATAGCATCTATTATTATATCCGCCGAAGATATGAGTTCTCCCGCATCTTTGCTAAGCTCATCACAAATATACATCATCGGTATCCCTAATTTTTCAGCCGCCGTAAGATTTGTTTTACAGTCCGGTGTTGCTTTTTCCCTGTCACCTATAAATATTATATTTATTTTTTCTCCCGCTATAAATAAGTGCCTTGCCACCGCAAGTCCGTCGCCGCCGTTATTCCCCTTCCCCGCTATAACAAGGAAAGACGAACCTTTATAACAGATACATTCCTCCACTACTCCCAGAGCGGCATTTTCCATAAGAATGATCGACGGTATTTTATATTTTTCCATAGCCGCAGATTCTATAATTTTCATTTCACTGCCTGTGACAAGTTTCATTTTGTTGATCCTCCAGAATAAGATAAGCAATCGCATTTTCTTTGCTGTGCGAAAGAGAAAGGTGTATTTTTCCGACATTCATTTCATCGGCTGTTATCTTTGCATTATTGTATAAATTGATATACGGCTTTCCGAGTTCATCTCTGAGAACCTCTATATCCACAGGCGAAAAGGAGCGAAATCCCGTTCCCACCGCCTTTGAAAATGCCTCTTTTGCAGCAAAATCAGCTGCAAGAGATGAATAATTTCTGCCGTTGAAATATTGTTGCTCTTTCGGTGTAAATATCCGATCCATCAAATTTTTTTTCTTACTTATCCCGATAAATCGTTCTGTTTCGATAATATCGGTTCCTATGCCTATTATCATTATATTTTACCCTTGTATTTTTTGTCAAGAGATGCTATACCCTCTCTTCCTATATACGATTCAAGAAATTCCGCACTCAGTTTGAATTTCGATTCTATAGCATTTTTCTTTGCCGTTTCCTCTTTAAGCTGCTTTGAAAGTTTTGAGATAACGGGATCGAGTTTCTGTGCTTCTTTTTTCAGTTTTGAAACATTGTTGTATGTATATTTTATACATTCCTGAAACAGCCTGTTATTCTCCTGTTCTATGAGAGACGGAAGTTTATCGAGCCTTGCCTCTATTGCCGCAAGGTCATTGTTTATATTCGTAACTTCATTTTTCTTTTTTTCAAGTGTTGCTTTCGATGCCCCCTCCTTACGCTCCCTTACATCATTTGAGAGTGTGAGCAGTTTATCGAGAGTAACTTTCTTGCTTCCTCCGAGCTGCTTGTACTTATTGTTCAGATTTCCCTGTTCTTTCATAAGTTCTTTCAGTTTTGACTCACAGGCTTTTATTTCGGGAGTTTTTTCACTGTTCGGAAAAAAACTGTTCCACTCATGGTCAAGAATAAGTATCGGCAGATTCTTTACACTCACATAATCTGTTGTTGTTTGTGCCGAAGAAAAAATCTTTGCCAACATAAATATCGCCCTCTTTATAATAAAATCACTTTCATACATTATAACTCAGATGTATTGGAATTTCAATACATTTATAATAATTTTTATCCGAAAAAAGCATCATCTTATCGCTATCTTCCCTATTATCCGCAGAAAATCGTTAAAGCAGTCAGCGAAAGATCTCTTTGGATCCGGCATTACAAGCGGCCTATCTTCATGATATTCTTCCGCCTTTTCATTGTATTCCCTGTCTTCTTCCTCTTCATTTTTTGTATCATCATTCCTTGGAACATCTGCCGTAAAAATGTGATTTACAGCATCCGTCGCAAATATAAACCCCTTTTCATCTTTCGTATAAAGCACGATATTGTAATTTCCCTCATAGGCTCTGTATGCCGTTTTCATATTTCCGGATTCGTCTGCTTCCGTCACCGTTCCGAATGTTGCATCAAGTTCTTCTTCCCCCGATACAGTCCTTATAGGCATAATATTAGTCGGCAGATCCACAGGATACATAACAAGCGTATATTCAAGCTCATCATCATTATTTTTTGCGGGAGTCCATGATATATGGTACTGTTTTTTTCCGTCGCTTGTAACGCTTTCCTCAACATCGGATAAAACAGGCTTTTTTTCAAGCGGCTCAAATTCCCCCTCTTTTCCCGATATTGATACCATATATTCATATAGTCCCTCAACATCTGCCGCAAGCGGTATAAACATATTTATCTGCGGATACGAATTAAAAGCCGTATGAACATAATACGGTGCATAGTTTCCCTTTGAAATATCATCTTTTGTATCGGCGTAATCCATCGAACTCTTTGCCGAGGGAGAACCCAGCAGCTGAACATAATCCGATGCTGCGATCTCTGTTATATCCCAGCAATAAGCCGCATCTATAAAATTTCCGTAAACGACAGGATACTTCAAAAGACCTCTCACCGATACATATTCCGTCTTTATCCAGTCCGTATAATATTTTCCCTCATGCCTTATAATATTTGAGATCGTATAGTGATGTCCGTACTCATGAGAAAGATACGGTGCAATTTTTTTGACCGTATCGTATCTCTCCCCGTTAAACAGCTTTATTCTTGCCTTATTGCCTATAATATAGCTGCCGTTTTTTTCCTTTATATCCTCATAGTAATATCCGTTCACACCATTGGGAGAGTCGGGATAAATAATTATTTCGGAAAGTTCATTTATCTCTTCCCCGTGGAAATTCATCAGAAGCTCCTCATATAGTTCTTCAAGCATCTCTTCCCTCCACGATGGCGAGCAGCTTGTTATCGTAAGATTTCCCGCCTTATACACATCATATACATTCTCCTGCGGATAGACAGGCAAAGTAAAACAAAATAAAAATAAACAAACAGCCGTTATATATTTAAAATATTTCATAATATGCCTCCGGAGATCTTTGCCGGCAAAAACACCGTCATTTCAATTTTCCGCAATAATTCCATAAAAAATACAAATGCCTCTTTATAAAAGCCTCTTTACTGTTATAACACAAAATTTCGATTTTGACAAGTATAGTAAACGACAAAAGTCTTTGGACTTTGGGCGTTTACTTGCGCCGACTGCGTGCCGCAAAGCGGCTTTATTCCTTGTACGCAGTCGTGTGCATGCCCCGCAGGGTTATAGTAAATGACATTTTTTAATGTCATTTACT
>JAFUUG010000089.1 GCA_017483905.1 Bacillota bacterium | reverse complement strand
TCATTTATCTCCCTTTTATTGATATTTTATTATACTAAACATCATTAATAAATGCCATTTAGTATAAGATCTCAAACTTTTCTTAATTATACCATACAATTAAAAAAAACACAACACAAATTTTCCGTGTTTTATTATCAATTATTCTTCAATTATCAGCCTCTTTCATTTTGTCATAATAAACAGCTCTCCGTCCTGAAACTCCGCCACTATCCGATAAACAAAAACCGCCATAAAAAAGTTGATTTAATACTTTATCGGTGTTATAATATACTTACTAATTATACTCGATAACGGAAAATATTTCCGTTATCGAGTGCGCCGACTGCGTGCCACAAAGTGGCTAAATACCTTATACGCAGTCGTGTGCATGCCCCGCAGGGATTTATACTAAACGGCATTTATTAATGACGTTTAGTATAAAATGACCCGGAAACAAAAAAACAATCAGAAAGGATAAACATTCAGGTGCCTTATGAAAATCATACATTTATCAGACCTTCATCTCGGAAAAAAAGTAAATGAATACTCTATGCTCGAAGATCAGAAATACATACTGACGAAAATAACCGACATTGTGGAAGAAGAAAGCCCCGATTGTGTGATAATTGCAGGTGATGTCTATGACAAATCCGTTCCAAGCACAGAATCCGTCGAACTATTTGATGATTTTTTATATCATATTTCCCGCAAAAATGTTCATATTTTCATCATAAGCGGAAATCACGATTCTTCCGAGCGTCTTTCTTTCGGCGGAAGACTTATGAATAAAAGCGGTGTCCATATTTCTCCCGTATATGACGGAAATTTATATTCTTATGAAATGAAAGATGAATACGGCAGCGTCGTTATCCATCTTCTCCCCTTTGTAAAGCCCTCAAATGTCCGAAAATTTTTTGAAGATAAGGAAATAGTCACATATACAGATGCCATTTCCGCCGCCATAAACAAAAAAAGACCCGATACATCAAAGCGTAATATCCTCGTTACACATCAGTTCGTTACCGGAGCGGAAAGAAGCGAATCCGAGGAAATATCCATAGGCGGCACAGATAATGTAGATTCATCTGTTTTCGATGATTTCGATTACGTTGCTCTCGGTCATCTGCACAGACCGCAGAATGTGACGGGCGAACGTATAAGATATTGCGGAACTCCCCTCAAATACTCTTTTTCCGAAGCAAACGATAAAAAATCCGTAACGGTAGCCGAACTTCACGAAAAAGGAACTCTCACCGTCAGAACGATACCTCTTGCCCCTTTGCACGATATGGTAGAGATAAAAGGTACTTTTGATGAGATTATGTCCGATGATTTCCGTAAAAATACCACTTACGGGAATGATTATGTGCATATCACCCTGACCGATGAAGAAGATATCCCCTATGCAGTATCAAAACTTCATCCCGTCTATCATAATCTTATGAAACTTGATTACGACAATACAAGGACTCGTCACTCATCTGTAATAACGACTTCCGAAAATATTGACAGTAAATCCCCTCTTGAACTATTCTCGGACTTTTTCGAGATGTGCAGCGGCAGCCCAATGACCGATGAACAAAGCGAATACATCGGTAATATCATTAAAAATATCTGGGAGGATAAGATATGAGACCTATTAAATTAACAATGTCAGCTTTCGGACCATACGCAAAAGAAACCGTCATCGACTTTGATAAACTCGGAAAAAGCGGATTATACCTTATCACAGGTGATACAGGTGCAGGCAAGACGACCGTTTTTGATGCCATTACCTTTGCCCTTTACGGAGAAGCCAGCGGAAATAACAGAACGGCCGATATGCTCCGTTCAAAGTATGCTTCTCCCGAAACCCCCACAGATGTAGAACTTATATTTGAATATTCAGACAAGCGTTATACCGTCAGAAGAAGCCCCCGTTATCTGCACAAAAAACTGCGGGGAGAGGGATTTACCGATAAGCCTGCATGTGCAGAGCTTTACGATTTCGATAATAATCTTTTATCATCAAAACCTGCCGAAGTAAATAAGAAAATCATCGACATTATCGGTATCGACAAAAATCAGTTCACCCAGATAGCTATGATCGCACAGGGAGATTTCCTCAAACTTCTTCTTGCAAAAACCGATGAAAGAAAAACTATCTTCCGTAAGATCTTCAATACCGAAAATTATGAAGCTATCCAGCTTAGGCTGAAAAAAGACTTATCTGATATAAACAAAGACTACGACAAACACAAAGCAAACGTAGATCACTTTATCGATGGGATAGAATATCCCGAAGATACCGAAAAAAAGGAGCTGACTATTGAAGATACCCTGACTCTTCTCGATACTTTTATTGAAAATGACACAAAGGAAGAAAAAGTTCACGAAGAACAGATCAAAAATATCGAAACAAAACTTAATAAACTGAATGAAGAAATAACAAATCTTTTAAATCAGAGAAAAATCGAAAAGGCATTAAAAGATTCCGAAGAAAAACTTTCTTTGGAAAATGAAAATATGAAAATTTTCACATCCGCATTTGATGAAGCCGAAAAGAAAAAAGTCAAGATCGAACCGCTGATATCTCAAATAGCAAAGCTTGAAGAATTCGCAGCCGAATATGATCTTCTTAATAAAAAAATTGTTGATCTTTCAAAAGATAAAAAAGATTTGACCGCATTATCCGAAAAAACCGAGAAATCAAAAAAAGAGCTTAACCAGTTATCCTCGAAATCGGAAACTCTTGAAAATGAATCAAAATCGCTCAATAATTCTTTTGCCGAAAAAGAAAAATATTTATCCCTGAAAAAAGAGACCGAAAACGATTTAAACTCCGTAAACGAACTTTCCGTGCATTTTGGCGAATACCATAATATTCTCAAAAAACTTGAAAAAGCAGAAAATAATTTCAGGGAAAAAAGTGAGATCGCAAATCAGAAACATACCGACTATGAATCAAAGTATCACTTATATATAAGTGAACAGGCAGGAATAATAGCAGCAGAACTTAAAGACGGAAAGCCTTGTCCTGTCTGCGGTTCTCTCATTCATCCGACTCCTGCCCGGGCATCGGAAAAAGCACCGTCAAAAGAAACGCTTGAAAAAGCAAAGCTTGAAAACGAAAAAGCAAGGAAAGAAGAACAGGCAGCAGGCGAGGCAATATCATCTTTAAAAGAAAAGAAAAATTTAAAAGAAGATCAGATAAAAACATCAGGCAATAAATTATTCTCAACAGATGATATTTCCGAGATAGACTCTCTGATTTCTCATAATAAAAAAGAACTCAACGGAAAAATAAACGATATAATATCAAAACTCTTATCGGCACAAAAAAATGCCGAAAGAAAACAGTTCCTTGACGAAAAAGAGATACCTCAGCTTAAAGAAAAGCTTACCGTTCTTGAAAAAAATATCGGCAAATACGAAATAGAGATCGCCGAAAAAACAGTTTCCGTAAAAGAGAGTGA